>NZ_PNDT01000029.1:0-31442 GCF_005886375.1 Pseudoalteromonas sp. S1727 | reverse complement strand
TTTTATACCAATCGTGTTAAGTTACTGACCATTTATAGCGACAGATAAATGGAGTGATAACAAGGCATAAATTTTGACATGTAGTTGTTCTACATGAAAAATTTATAACGCAGTTAGCGCTTTATTTAGCCCGCTAGAATGGTTAAATATTTAAGTCGATTGGTATTAGCCTACTTTGCCACTAATTGCATACTTTAATACCCAGTTTTTTACCAGTCCGGTGTTATTTGCCATTTTTAAAAAGCGACTACGCGCCCATTGTAATGGTGTCACTTGGTTGGAGAAACCAAAATAACACGCATCCATCATGCTCATCATTAATAAGTTTGCTTTACGGCGTGTATGCTCATACTGTTGCAAATGTTGTGAAGCACCGATATCGTCAGCATTATTGAGTTTATCAGCAAGCGCGACAACATCTTGAAAACCTAAGTTAACACCCTGCCCTGCAAGCGGGTTAATAGTGTGTGCTGCATCACCAACAAGCACTATACGCCCTTGTGAGTAATGGTTTGCATGTTGACGTGCCAAAGGAAAAACAGCATGTTCAATCACCTCAAAATCTCCTACAAGCGGGGGAAAGTTATCTAGGACTTGCTGTTTCAACTCTGCAGCAGGTAGTTTTTTTAAACCCTGTAATTTGCTGCTATCGTCATACCAAATAAGATTAGCGTATGGTGCCTGCATAGGTAAAAATGCAACGGGGCCGGTGGGCTTAAATTGCTGCCACGTTTTTACTTGTTGTGGAGCATCAAGTTTAATAAGCACGCCCATACAATGTTGGCCATACTGCCAACCTGTAACACCAATACCCGCTTTTTGGCGCAACATTGATTGCCCACCATCGGCTGCAACGACTAAGTCAGCACAAAACTGTTGTTCTGCGTAATGTAATGTTACTTGTTGATCATCTTGTTCAATCGCGGATAACGGGTGGCTAATCTCAAGCACCTCAATATCATGCGCTGGAAACTGTTGCCAGAGACTTGCTTGGATTAAGTTATTTTCAATTAAATGACCTAAATGAGTGGTATTAATATCAAGACAATCAAACAACAAACTATCACCCGAACGTTCAAATGCTTCGAGCTGTTGATAAGGTGCGTGACGATGCGCACGCAATGTAGCCATGGCACCGAGTTCATCTAATAAATTTTCTGAAAAACGATTAATTGCCGATACGCGAATATCAACTTTGTCGCTAGCAAGAACCTCAGCGGCATTAATTACGCGCTGCTCAATCACCTTTACTTGGCATCCTTGTTTTGCAAGCTTTACTGCAGTAGCTGCACCGACCATCCCGCCGCCGACAACAATAACCTTATTTTTCATCATTTTTACATCACTAATCTGGCTATTTTCAGTGTGTTTGATTGTATCGTACTTCTATTTGCAAGTGCGAGTGAGTTTCATCGTAATCGGCTATTAAAGGCGCTTTGTTTGACATCAATCCACAAACATAAAAACTATACTTGGATCTGGGCGGGTATCCAGCTAAAATACGCGTCCTTTAAGTAAGCGAACGTGCCACTTATCCTGTTTAGCGCGCTATCGTGCCACTACCGAATTGAAAACGAGGCTATATTTCAATGAGTAAAAAGCTGCATATTAAAACCTGGGGTTGTCAGATGAATGAGTACGACTCTCAGAAAATGGCGGATCTCCTCGATGCAACCAACGGCTATCAGTTAACCGAAGAAGCTGAGGATGCCGATGTCATCCTACTCAATACCTGTTCAATTCGCGAAAAAGCACAGGAAAAAGTATTTCATCAACTAGGTCGTTGGAAATTATTGAAAGATGATAAACCCGATCTGATCATTGGTGTTGGCGGCTGTGTTGCATCGCAAGAAGGTGATTCTATTCGCCAACGTGCGCCATTTGTAGACGTGATTTTTGGCCCGCAAACTCTACACCGCTTACCTGAAATGATCAAACAAGTACAAGGCAATAAAGGCAGCTCTGTGGTTGATATTTCATTCCCAGAGATTGAAAAATTTGATCGCTTACCAGAACCAAAAGCTGATGGCCCAACAGCCTTCGTTTCAATTATGGAAGGCTGCTCAAAATACTGCACATTCTGCGTGGTGCCTTACACCCGTGGTGAAGAAGTTAGCCGCCCGCTTGATGATGTTTTACTTGAAGTTGCTCAGCTTGCGGAACAAGGTGTTCGTGAAGTTAACCTACTAGGGCAGAACGTGAATGCTTATCGCGGTGAAACCCATGATGGTGAAATTTGTTATTTCTCTGACCTGATTCGTTATGTAGCAGCTATTGATGGTATTGACCGCATTCGTTACACCACATCACACCCTGTAGAGTTTACTCCTGATATCATCGACGCTTATGCTGATGTGCCTGAGCTTGTAGATCATTTACATTTACCAGTACAAAGTGGTTCAGATCGCATTTTGAATTTAATGAAGCGCGGCCATACTGCACTTGAGTACAAATCTACAATTCGTAAGTTACGTAAAATTCGTCCTAACTTAAGCATGTCGTCTGATTTTATCATAGGTTTCCCTGGCGAAAGCAAAATGGACTTTGAAGCCACCATGAACCTGATTAACGATATCGGTTTTGATATGAGCTTTAGCTTTATCTACAGCGCTCGCCCTGGCACCCCAGCGGCGGATTTACCTGACGATGTAAGCGAACAAGAAAAGAAAGAACGTTTATATCTGTTACAAAATCGTATTACCCAAATGGCTCAGCAAATTAGCCGCCAAATGTTTAATACTGAGCAACGTATCTTAGTTGAAGGGCCATCGAAGAAAAACCCGATGGAGTTACGTGGTCGAACTGAAAACAACCGTGTAGTAAACTTTATTGGCCCGCACACTGTGATCGGTCAGTTTGTTGATGTACGTATCACTGAAGCACTACCAAACTCTTTACGTGGTGACTTAATTCGTACAGAATCGCAAATGAACTTACGCCGCGCGGTTGCTCCTGCTGATATTTTGAGTAAAGCAGCACAGCCTGAACCACAAGCAACGCCAAATGAGATTGGTGTCGCTACATTCGTTCCGTAGGCGACACTTACTGTGCCAGCCTTGCTGGCACATAAAAATAGGAAGTAATTTTGAGTAATCAATTAAAAAAATTAGAGATTTATTTAGAACCCTCCGACAACAAACGTCTTTCATCTTTATGTGGCCCGTTTGACGAAAACATCAAGCACATTGAGCGCCGTTTAGGTGTTGAAATTACTCATCGCGACAACTATTTTAAAATCACCGGAAAAACCACCTGCGCGTTTGCCGCAATGGAAATTCTCAAAGACTTATACGTCGAGACTCAGCCGATTCGTGGTGTTATTACTGAAATTGAAGCTAATACAGTACACCTTGCTATCAGTGAATCAAATGCCCTTGAGCAAGATGAACTGAACGCTTATGGCAAAGAAGTTATGATCAAAACTCGCCGTGGTGTAATTAAACCGCGTAACGATAACCAAGGTCACTACGTATCTAATATCTTCCGTCACGATATCACTTTTGGTATCGGGCCTGCTGGTACAGGTAAAACTTACCTTGCTGTTGCCGCGGCCGTTGATGCATTAGAGCGCCAAGAAATACGCCGGATTTTATTGACCCGTCCTGCCGTTGAAGCGGGTGAACGACTGGGCTTTCTACCCGGTGATTTAAGTCAAAAAATCGATCCTTATCTGCGCCCCTTGTACGATGCATTGTTTGAAATGCTCGGCTTTGAAAAAGTTGAAAAACTACTCGAACAAAATGTAATTGAAGTTGCACCACTTGCCTTTATGCGTGGTCGCACACTAAACGACGCTTTTATTATTTTAGATGAAAGCCAAAACACCACGGTTGAACAGATGAAAATGTTCTTAACGCGGATTGGCTTTAATTCAAAAGCAGTGATCACCGGTGATATAACACAGGTTGACTTGCCGCGCGGTGCGCGGTCAGGGCTTCGTCACGCTATAGAAGTACTGAGTGATGTAGATGAAATAAGCTTTAACTTTTTTCAATCTCAAGACGTGGTACGCCACCCTGTGGTAGCGCGTATTGTTGAAGCGTATGAGCGCAACGATGAAGCAGAGCGACAAAAGCGCGCTGAAAAACAACGCGCTAAAGATTTGCTCGCTAATCAAGAGCAAACGCAAGCTGCGACTAAAGAGTAATAACGTGAACACTGAATTAGATTTACAAATAGCCTGTGAGTTTGACAACTTACCTAGCCTTGAGCAATTTGCACTATGGGCAAACAAAGCTCTGAGTCAATACCGTGATGAGTCAGAGTTGAGCATCGTCATTGCCGATGAGGCGCAAAGTCAACAACTCAATAATGACTACCGTGGTAAAAATAAGCCAACCAATGTGTTGTCGTTTGAATTCGAAGCGCCAGCAGGAATCGAATTGCCCTTAGTTGGCGATTTAGTGATATGTCCAGCCATTGTATTAGCTGAGTCAATAGAGCAAGAAAAGTCATTTCATGACCACTTTGCCCATATGGTGATCCACGGATGCTTGCATTTACTTGGATTTGACCATATAAAGGAGGAAGATGCGAAAGAGATGGAAAGCATTGAAAAGCAATTGCTTGCCGAGTTAGGCATAGCAGACCCATATCGGGACGATATTTAAATTTACGGAGCAAATAGACGCAATGAGCGACGATAACTCGCAGACTAGCCAGGGTTCTTCTGGCAAGACCTGGTTGGGTAGAATTACCCAAATGTTGCAAGGGGAACCCCAGAATAGAGAAGAGCTGGCTGAAGTAATTGCCGATGCGCAAGTTCGGGATGTCATTGATCCTGAAACCAAAGAGATGATCGAAGGTGTGCTCGGTGTGTCAGAGTTAAAAGTGCGAGACATCATGATCCCGCGCTCACAAATGATCACTCTCGAAGTAGACGCACCACTGGAGGAACTCATTCCAATGATGGTCGATTCAACACATTCACGTTTTCCTGTGGTATGTGAAGATAAGGACCACATTGAAGGCATTCTACTGGCAAAAGATCTACTACCACTTATTCTTAACAAAGATGAACTACTGCCGTCATTACGTAATTATTTACGCCCAGCAGTCGTTGTCCCAGAGAGTAAGCGTGTCGATACACTACTGAATGAATTTCGCCAACAGCGCTATCACATGGCATTAGTTATTGACGAGTACGGCGGTGTGTCAGGCTTAGTGACAATCGAAGATATACTTGAGCTTATCGTCGGTGAAATTGAAGATGAACACGACGAAGAAGATCAACAAGATATTCGTCAAGTTGCAAAACACGTGTTCGTTGTTCAAGCCCTTACACCCGTTGATGATTTTAACGAATACTTTAAAACCGGCTACAGCACACAAGAAGCAGATACCATAGGCGGTACTGTACTGCACGCCTTTGGTCACATGCCAAGTCGTGGTGAGCTTATTGAGATTGATGGCTTTCAATTTAAAGTAACTAATGCTGATAATCGCCGATTATTGCAATTACAAGTTACTGTGCCAAAGGCTGATGATAACGACAGTGAAGACATTTCTGACTAACTGCCTGAATTTAGCAAAAGACAAAAAAGCATGGCTCGCACTGGTTGCGGGCCTTCTTTTAACTTTCAGCTATGCTCCTTTTGAGGCTTGGCCCCTCACCTTTGCCTGCTTAGCACTGGCAATTTACACCACTCAAACGACAAAACCTAAACCACAATATGGTAAGTTAGCCAGCAAACGTGCCACTAAATATGGTTTTATATTTGGCCTTGGCTGGTTTGGCGCAGGCATAAGCTGGGTGCATGTTTCAATTGCCACCTTTGGCGGTATGCCATTGATTGCCTCAATATTACTAATGGTGTTGTTATGCGCTTATCTCGCCATTTACCCTGCACTGGCCTTTATGTTTGCCACACGCTTTGCCAGCAGCCCTAATAGCTATGGTTTATTGTTACTCAGCGGTTTTGCCATCACCGAGTATTTGCGTGGCGTGGTAATGACCGGTTTCCCTTGGCTAAGCTTTGGTTATACGCAAACCGATAGCCCATTAAATCAACTTGCCCCAGTGATTGGTGAATTTGGCTTAACCCTTGTTTGTATCGCTATTGGCTTTGCGCTCTACCGCCTGCTGTTTACTCGTGACTTCAAAGCAGCAGTAGCCAGTTTAGTGGCTCTCGCTTTATTGTTTAGTATTACTCATTATACGCGAACTAACAGCTACAGTAACAAGACCATTAGTACCTTATTGGTACAAGGCAATATCAAACAACACCTGCGTTTTGACCCGAGTGAATTTTGGACCACGATGAGTAAGTACCAAGATATGACTCGCCCGCATTGGGATGCAGACTTAATCGTTTGGCCAGAAGCCGCCGTGCCGGAAATAGAAGCCCTTGCAGATAGCTATTTAGCAGGCTTAGATAGCGCAGCTTCATTTAACAACACCGCTCTCATTACTGGTATAGTTGACTATCAACGCGACACTAAAGCTATCTTCAACACCTTGATTGTAGTTGGTAATAAAGAGCACGACGACGAGCATGGCCATTATCAATACCTAGGTAAAAACCGTTACCAAAAACACCAATTACTGCCTATTGGTGAGTTTGTGCCGTTTGAAGATATATTACGTCCTATCGCTCCCTTATTTGATTTGCCCATGTCATCATTTTCTCGCGGTGACCAAGTACAAAATAACTTACGTGCTAATGGCTTAAATATCTTACCGGCCATTTGCTATGAAATAGCTTTTGCTGATTTAGTGCGTGGTAATTACCACAATGATTCAGATATTTTATTTACCGTCAGTAACGATGCCTGGTTTGGTGCCTCCCACGGCCCTCACCAACATATGCAAATAGCCCGCATGCGCGCCCTTGAATTACAACGCCCGCTAATACGTGTTACAAACAATGGTATCAGCGGTGTCTACGACCCAATCAGTCAAACTCAAGTCAGCATGCCACAGTTTGAAGCCGATACCTTAAAAGTGAACGTTAAGCTCATTCAAGGCGACAGCATCTATAGTCAATATGGTAATCTGCCAGTGTGGCTAGTCGTGGTGTTAATGGGAGTTGTGGGGATGATTGCAAGGCTCAAGGTCAAAGATGAAAGGAACTAGAGGTTTCATCGAGCAATTTCTTATAAATATACCTACTATAAAATGCGCGGGGTAAACCCGAGCCTACGCGGATTTACCATTTGTAGCAGCGATTTACATCGCGACAGCCTATATATTAGACTCTACAGCATGCTGTGCAGGTAAAATTGCTATTTCGTAAATAACTTTTCAAACAATCGCTTTGCATGTTTTAAGCCATCATCCGTAAGGATGACTGATTTGGCTTTACCTACCGGGTCGCCTATTAGGCCTTTTTCATGCAGCCGATTAGTTACGTCCCAATCAATTTGTTTCCATGCACGGCAATGGTCGTGCAAGGTTAAATACATCAGTGCTAATGCAGCGTCGTCTATTTTATCTGTGTCTATTTGCATATGCTGATCCACTATTGACTAAAGTTTTACTTATATTGTCATTTTAAAAGTAGCCGTTCAACAGCCACCATTATAATTTACCCAGCTAGAAATCGTCACGCAGCTCAAATTCATACTTGTTATGCTTTATTTCACTGGTTTGTAATTAATCATTAGGTCATACCAAGATTACTTGAGACAATCACCACCGTCATTTTTAAATAGAGTTCATTATGAAACTATTAGTCAGAAATTTAGCACGCACCACTAGCGAACACGATATTCGCACACTATTTACCGTTCACGGTAAAGTTACTAACTGTAATTTAGTCCTAGATAAAGAAACTGGCCAATCAAAAGGCTTCGCGTTTGTTGAGATGCCAGACAATGCTGAAGCGAATGCAGCAATCACAGCGTTAAATCAAACCAGTGTTGATAAAAGCAAAATACGCGTAAAATTAGCCGATGCTTAATGTAAGTGGTTGATAAAACACTTACGCTTGTATAAACAATAATGGCTTGAATCTACAAGCCATTTTTATTACTTATGCATTACGCGTTTTTACGGTGCCGCTGGGTGCTCAACAACAAAGTCTCTGCTTTAGCACCTAAATACACATAAATCGCCAGTGCAATTAATAACCCAACGACTGCTAACATCATGTAAATAGCCGGTAATAAGTATTGAGATTGACCCAGTGCTGCTTTAAACATGGTTAGTAAAGCTTCAATAGACACCGCAATCAAAATAGTCGAAATAAATCGCGTGATTGTTCGCCGTGTAGAGCTGTGCCTAAAGATGTCTTTATGCATCAGAATTTCTTCTTCTAGAATGGTTTTACCCAAATCGAATATTGCTAACGCTAAAGTAATAAAAATAATAATACTAAATGGCTCAAGCGGATCCTCTGCTAACGACGTGGTAAAGAGTAAATTATAAATATCGCCAAATACCCGATAAAGTAAAAATAATACTAAACAAAATAAGCAGCTAACAATAATGCCATAGCCAGCTTTAAAAAATGGCGTCATATTTGCGCGAGTACGATCCCCCATAATAAACTCAATTAATTGAGTTAAGCATACATCAATAACTAAATACGCTTGCTCGCCATGGGGGTGATCAAGCGCTTTAACTGCTGATATACATAAGTGATTTGTCGCTATCGAAATATAGGGCGCAGTAAAACGAGTTTGTGATTGCTGTTGAATATCTTGAAAATAAGGGCGTTCACTTAAATCTTGTGCGTCACCCCGATTGTTTAAGGTTTTCATATACTGGCGTTTAAAACAAACATTGTTGCCCAACTGCACCCCGTTTTTATCTAAACAATACTGCAATTCCAAAAATGGATATTGAGCCACTAAATGACGGTTATCTTGTTGCTTTTTAACGCCATCGGCAAGGCTTGCTAAAATTGAATCGAGTAATTCATGAATAACAGGTTGATACTCTTGATAACGCTCAACACTACTGATGTAACTCATTCTGGCCATAATTGGAGCTCCTAACTGCATTATTAGGATCCAAAGCAATTACAGAACCAACTTTAAAAAAACATAAAAATCAATGCACTATGTTATTTTATAAATAATAACAAACTATTTTGCACCACGTGCGTGCATAGTGCGGTGCAATAAATTTAGCTTGCAAAAAACTAAGGGAGCAAGGTTAGGGATTTTACACTTATCGTAGCTGTGCCGCCGTGCTCATCGGTTAGATCCGGCACTAAATAAATTGCATTGATATGTTCCAGTATCATACCTACATCAATTGATTCAACAGGTGTCCAACTAGGACGCGAAAAATCATCTAATGTAAAACACCGCGTTGTCCAATTATCAGCTGGCGCTAACTTATGTTGATAATGAGCATAACTTTTATCCCCCAGCCCACCATAATCTTGCTGTGACAATTTAACGACTAAGCCGGTACTGCTTTTATATTCCAGTGCAATAGTGGCCACCGCTGCCAATGATTTATTTGGTAAATCATAAATCAATTCAACCCATGAATTACTTTTAGCATTTAACCGTGGCACACGAGAAAACTGGATCCAAATATGATCATCATTAATCAGTTGTGATTTTGTTTGTACACTGCTACCAATGGCATCCGTTGCGTAATGCCAATCGTGTTGTACAACAGAGTTGACTTTCAAGCTCGTGGGGCAATTGTGTTGTGCACTTAGCGGTAATGACGTAGTAACTAGTACGCCACAACTAAATAAAGTCACTAGTAGCGGGTTAAGCATATGCATCCTTTTTATTGTTTTTCTTATCCAGTCTTAGGGCTAGTTTGCAGTATTTTGATCGTAAAGTCTGTACCTATTAGGTTGTTTTTGACACAAAAAATGGGCTATTCAGCCCATTCTTTAGTAAATCAATTACTTTTAAACTTCATCATCAAAATCTTGCACTTGACGTTGCGCAGCTCGCGCAATGATTTCAACATAGAAAGATTCTAAGCCTTGCTTTTCAATCTCACTAATTGAATTACTGATTTCAGCAACATGTACTACTTGTGCATCTTCGGCAGTGTTGCCAAATTTACAATCAAATGCCCAGTAATCAGCATCAACTGGCAATGTTTTGTTACGCTCTCTTTTCAAATACTTTTTAACTTCATGCTTTGCAGCATCTACCATACGTGGGTATTTGATTTTCTCATGATTCAGCGTGAATGTTTTCTTCATTACGTTCCTAATTACCTTGATTTAATGATGATGACATTTACACCAAGTAAGTTGGAAATGCCATTTCGGTCATTATAGCAATTGCATTTAGTTTTTGGATGCTTTTTTTACCCGAAAGTAAATAAATCTGCTTGCTGATAATGATATCAGCCTAACATCACGCCTGTGCAAGGTGCAAGGGTTGATGGAGATCGTCATTATTAAGGCTATCGTAGAATGCAACTGCATCCATTTGTGGATGATCTAATTGGCTTTCTTTATTTAAATGACGCTTGCGTACAACGGGTTCGCAGTTATCAATTACTAGCAGTGGAATATGGTTTTTATCATCGCGGATCACTAATGGCTCAGGTGTAAGGCATGAGCGCAAACGAATATCCGCCATCCCCCCTTGCTGTAATCGTTGCGCATTATGTTGTCCAATTAGCATATCAAATTGCGCAGGTGCCAGTGCTTGCTCAGGACCTGCCCCTAAGTATTTGCGTAATTGAGTTTCACTTTGTGTTGTCGCATGAGTATCAACGGACGTCTTAGGTAAATGAAACTGACTAAAATCGAGCGCATCATGTGAGAGCATTGCCAATAATAATGCAAACTCACCACGGCGTGATTCACTCACACTTTTGGCAAGACGATTATTAAGTTGACTCTCTGTGATTAACAAATCATCGATTTGCATAGACTTTAGCCGATTAAAGTAGGGAATAGATATTTATCGGCATTATTTGCTATTTCTTTAGCTTTTTTCTTTACTTAAATACTCACTTTGCTATTATCAGCGCCGTTGCATTGGAGGGGTTCCCGAGCGGCCAAAGGGATCAGACTGTAAATCTGACGGCTCAGCCTTCGCTGGTTCGAATCCAGCTCCCTCCACCACTTTTCTATCGCTCAGTTAAGTGGGGTCAAATGTAACAAAATTAGTGTGGAGGGGTTCCCGAGCGGCCAAAGGGATCAGACTGTAAATCTGACGGCTCAGCCTTCGCTGGTTCGAATCCAGCTCCCTCCACCACTTTTCTTCTCAAGTATTATCCTTATACCAATCGACTTAAATATTTAACCATTCTAGCGGGCTAAATAAAGCGCTAACTGCGTTATAAATTTTTCATGTAGAACAACTAGATGTCAAAATTTATGCCTTGTTATCACTCCATTTACCTGTAATAACCTAACGCTATTCAATCACCCATTGTAAACCCGCACCATGCTCTTTGAGCCAGGTTGTTGCTTGCTTATATTCAGGGTAAAACTCACCTACTCGCTGCCAAAACGCAGCACTATGATTTAAATACTTTAAATGGGCAAGTTCATGCACAATCACATAGTCAATAATCGTGTGAGGTGCACTAGCAAGTAACAAATTAAAGGTCAGCGCCCGTCGTCGATTACAACTCCCCCAACGACGTTTATAAGTATGAATACGAATACTGCTTGGTAATGCCTCTGCCATTTTTATACAATACTGTTGTACTCGCATTTCTATATAACTTTCTAGTTGCTCATGTAAAAAAGCTTCAATCAGGCTTTGATACATAGCGTGCTGGTGTTTAATACGTCGAGATAAATTTAACTGCAAAGTTGGCTGCGCCTGATTATTATCTAAGCGCCACTCACAACGTGTTCCAGTGCCATACACCAGTGTTATAGGCTGATCAAAAACAAGAACTCTATTATCTTTTAAAAGATACTGGCGTGTATCAAGCAACTGACTTTGCTTATAGAGCTGCTCATTTATCCAGCCACTTTTACTCACTAACCAGCCCTCAAGCTCCTCAATAGCAACCCCTACAGGGGCATACACTGTCACACTCTGTTGCTGGACTTTAATAGCCACGGTTTTGCGGCGACGACTACGCTTTAACTTATATTCAAACAAACCTGACTCTTGTAACTGTTCGACAGTCATTTAACTAATTACAGGGTGGCTATATTACCTCGCGAAATAACTGCTAATCTATAACTAAGTGGAATTAAATAAAGCGACGTCACAGATGCCAGATAAGCCTTGTTGTAATTATACTTCTCCTGATGGCCATAATTGCCAAGAAACTGACATGGGTTCAGGCTTCTGCTTTTGGCATGATGGAAAGTTTGATAAGTCAGGTTTAGATCTCACCCAAAAATTAGAACGCTATGCAAAAAAAGGAGGATTATTACAAGGGTTACAATTACAACGCGCCAACCTCACCGGACTTAGCTTAATAAAGCAGGATGATGAAGATGGTTTTGATTTATCCTACAGCAATTTTTATCGCGCAACGTTAACACACGCTCACCTATTTAATAATAAAATAGCTCACAGCTCGCTCATGAAAGCCACTTTACATGATGCCAGCCTACATTATTGTAATTTACAAGACACTAACCTGTTGGGTATAAAGCTCAACAACACTCGTATAGATAACATAGATTTAGGCACTGAATTATTACAAGAAAAACAAGCCAAAGCCGCGTTAAAAGATGCCGACCATACTGCAGCACTTGACCTATTTGAACAATCTGAAGAGATATTTCGTAATTTACGAAAAGCATCTGAGCAGCAAGGGTTATTTGAATTGGCTGGCAATTTCACTTATAAAGAGCTAAGGATGCGGCATGCGCAATACCCTAAAGGCTCAAAAAAACGGTTGGCATCAAGCTTTATTGATATGTTATGCGGCTACGGCGAAAAGCCCGAAAACGTGATCCGCTTTAGTTTGTCACTAATCATCTGCTGTGCCCTGTGTTATTTTATCTTTGGCGTGATGGATGCCAGAGGATTAATGCAGCTAAATACTGGGGCATCATTGGGCGATAATTTATCAGCGCTGTTAAATAGCGTTTATTTTAGCGTGGTTACATTTACAACTTTAGGCTATGGCGATATAACACCTGTCGGTTTTTCGCGCTTAATTGCCGCAATAGAAGCATTTTGTGGTAGTTTTTCATTGGCGCTGTTCGTTGTGGTATTTGTGAAACGGATGACACGTTAACTGGTGACTATTTTACAAACAAAAAAATCACTAGTTAGTGATAAATAGTCGCTATAAAATTGGTTATAAATAGTGCTATCATTATGCCCAATAAAACTTAGTAACTTGATTTTACAAAGATTTTAATTTTGTTAAATTTTATAGTTGAAAATGTAAATAACAACTAAACAACTCACATGCATTTAAACTTTTATCAACATAAATTTCAGATAGCGTTAAGCGCTGAAATAAACTAAATTGAGCCGTTATGCTTTCAGCTTTTTTTATTACAGATCAAGATCCTAGCCTTATTATCAATGGTGTATATGACCCGTTCCTAGTAACACTGTCTGTTTTAACTGCTATTTTTGCAGCATTTTTTGCAGCTTACCTAATTGATCTCGCTAAAGAAACACGCTTTAAAAGTTATCAAAGATTGGCCAACTCCACAGCTTCCTTAGTGTTAGCTGGCGGTATTTGGAGTATGCACTTTATTGGCATGCTCGCATTCTCACTCTGTACAAATATTAGTTATGATCCAATACTCACTTTATTCTCATTCATTCCTGCATTTTTCGCTTGCTTAGCAGCTGGATCATTACTTGTTAAAAGCAACAATACAATTGCTAGTTTAATAATACCATCTATCCTACTTGGCGCTGGCATCGGCACTATGCATTACAGCGGTATGGCTGCCATGCAATTAAGTCCTTTGTTACGCTACGACCCACTGACATTTGGGCTATCAATCATAGTCGCTGTAGTACTGGCATTCATTTCTTTATATTCGCGTTTTAATATCAGTAAGTACTTTCCATCTTTTACTGCTGCGCAAACACGATTGCTCAGTGCCACCATTTTAGGTTTTGCAGTTGCAGGCATGCATTACATGGGGATGGCCGCTACGCGATTTGTCGCAACTTCGCCATTAATTGGTGATGGTAGTGATAGCTCACAGCTTACTTTTGTTGCCATTAGTGTGGTATTTGCAACCATTATTTTAACTGCGGTTGTTGCGATTATTAATGGCATGGTGCGCTACCGCATGTTACTTGAAGAAAAAACGGGCAACGAATCTCGCTTAGAAGCGATTTTATCGACCGCCATAGATGGCATTGTAACCATTGATCATCGCGGTCACATTTTAAGCTTTAATAACGCAGCGCAAAATATTTTTGGCTGGCGCCAATCTGACGTACAAGGCAAAAATGTAAAAATGCTGATGGCAGATGACATTGCCGTCCATCATGATGAGTACCTTTCAAAGGCGGGTCACATCGATTTAGGAAAAGTCATTGGCATCAATCGAGATGTACTTGCAAAACACAAAGATGGCCATTTATTCCCTATTCGTTTAGGAATTGGCGAAGCAACCCAACCTGGTCAGGACTCAATATTTGTTGGCTTTATTACCGATTTAACCGAGCAGCGAAAACTACAAAAAAATCTCATCGAAAAAGAACAACAATACCGTTCGCTGATGGACAATATGCCAGGTGTGGTATTTCGCTGCGAGTTAAATAAAAACTGGAGTATGATTTTTATCAGCCCTAGCATTAATGAAGTAACAGGCTACGTACCTTCAGAGTTTATTAATAAGCATATAGAATTTGGTGATTTAATTTTCAAAGACGACACCGATCGTATCAATGAAGCAATCGCCCAAGCCGTTGCAGATAAATCACAATACTCAATTGAATATCGACTGCGCCACCGTAATGGCAAACTTATTTGGGTGCTTGAAAAAGGCAGCTTTGAGTTTAACAATCAAGGTGAAGCGGTTTGGATTGACGGCGTTATTGTTGATATTAGTGAACGTCGTGAATACGAAGATAAGCTAAAACTAGCCAAATTAGCGGCTGAAGAGGCAGCGCAAGCGAAGCAATCATTTATGGCAAATATGAGCCACGAAATTCGTACTCCAATGAACTCTATTATTGGTTTTAGTGACTTATTAATGGATACACCGCTTGATCAAGAGCAACAAAAGCATTTGATCACCGTCAACAATGCCGCTCGTTCGCTGCTGCGCCTATTAAACGAAATACTGGACTCGGCGAAACTAGAAAAAGGTAAGCTGACCATAGAACCAGTACATTTTAATCTTCAGCCCGTTCTTGATAGTATTATTTCCACCTTTTGGCTAGAAGCTAAAAAGAAAGATCTTGAACTAACACTAACTATTAAAGAGTCTGTTCACTCTGCTTACTATGGTGATCCGGATCGAATTCGCCAAGTGTTAACTAATTTAATTGGCAATGCGATTAAATTTACAGCACAAGGTTCTGTAAATGTAACGGTCAGTACAACCCAAAATAATTACTTATTTTTTGAAGTACAAGATACCGGTATTGGCATTGCTAAAGATCGCCTTAAAGCCGTATTTCAACCTTTTGTACAAGCTGATGGCACCACCACTCGCCGATTCGGTGGTACTGGACTGGGCACCACGATCAGTAAACAGCTCGTCGAACTGATGGGTGGCATAATCAATGTAGTAAGTGAAGAAGATAAAGGCAGTTGCTTTTACTTTTCATTACCTTTAGAGCCTAGTGATGAAACAAAGATCAACTACTTTGATGAGTTACACACTCAATTACCGCAACTGCGCATTTTAGTCGTTGACGATATAGAGCAAAATGTTGAGTTACTGCAACTATTATTATCGCGAGATCAACATATTATCAGCACTGCAAGCAATGGTTTAGAAGCACTTGCTATCTTTGAAAGCCAAGATTTTGATGTTATTTTGATGGATATCCACATGCCTGAGTGTGACGGTATTACTGCAACACATAGAATTCGTGAAATCGAACAGCAACGACAATTAAAGAACACACCAATCATTGCCCTTACTGCCAGTGTATTACAACAAGATAAGTTAACTGCGAAAAAAGCAGGCATGAATGGCTTTGCAAACAAACCTGTTGATATTAACCAATTGAATCAAGAAATTGCCCAAGTACTTGGTTTTGGCTTAAATAAAGAGACTCTGATTGCACAAAGTGACCCCACGGCACAGCATATTGACTTTAAAAAAGGGCAACAACTGTGGGGCAGTAAATGTAAACAATTGACCGAAATACACCGTTTTCTTAAAGATCAAAAAGAAGTATTTGAGGTCATTTTTAATGATGGATTAAATGCGTTAAAAGATTTTAAAGGCACATTACATACGCTTAAAGGACTTTCAGGTAATCTAGGTTTACCAACAATGATGAAATTACTCTCAGCATTAGAAAAAAGTGAGTCGGCGCAGCAACAAGTACAAGTAATTAAGCAATTAGAACTAGAATTCAATGCGGTAAGTGAGTTTTTGGCTGAAAAAACTCTAGCATGTATGCCCGCAACAAATGTTGAGAAAAGTAGCGAAACATTATCACTGAGTGCATTTAAGATGATCTGTGAGCAACTACATAAAGATGCTGAAAATGCTGAACTAAACGATGAATTGCTCGCAAAAATCGAAGCTAATGCGCCAATTGTGTACCAAAGTGACGTGGTAGCATTGGTCGAATATTTTGACCAATTTGATTTTGATAGTGCGCAGAGTCACTTGGCAGCATTAATTGAATTACTCAATCAAACAGAAAACGTGGATGCATAATCATGGACTTAATCACTGAACGCCCTCGAATTCTTATTGTTGATGATGAACCTGCCAATCTTAAAGTTATGCGCGAAGTATTAGGCAATCAATATCGCCTTTCTTTCGCCAAATCAGGAGATGCGGCGCTTGCATTAGTCGAAAAAGAATTACCGAAACTCATTTTACTCGATATTATGATGCCTAATATGAGTGGGTTTGAAGTATGCCAACAACTTAAACAGAATCCAGTCACCCAACATATCCCCATTATTTTTGTCACCGCGCTGGCAGATGAAAGTGATGAATTTAAAGGTTTTGAAATTGGCGCGGTAGATTACATTACCAAACCTATCAGCCCAGCGATTGTACGTGCTCGTGTTAAAACCCATTTATCCTTGGTGCAAGCTGAGCAGTTAAAGCAAGCCCATGTCGATTTAGTTCATCGCTTAGGTTGTGCCGCAGAGTACAAAGATACAGATACTGGCGAACACATAATAAGAATGAGTAAATACAGTAAAATTTTAGCGCTGGCCTATGGGATGGATGAGCAGCACGCTGAACTTCTCAAACAAGCCGCCCCCATGCACGACATAGGCAAAATTGGCATTCCCGATGCAATTTTACTCAAGCCTGGAAAGTTAACCGACGAGGAATTTGCGCATATGAAAGAACATGCGCAAATAGGTGCAAAAATTTTAGCGAATTCAACCTCACCATTACTGCAATTAGCTCACCTACTTGCTATGGAACACCACGAAAAGTGGGATGGTACAGGCTACCCCAATGGTTTAAAAGCAGAACAAATATCTATAGAAGGGAGAATTGTGGCAATTGCAGATGTATTTGATGCATTGACATCTAAACGCCCTTATAAACAAGCTTGGAGCGTTGATGAAGCGATTTCTCATATGCGTACACAAGCGGGCAAACACTTTGATCCTCAACTGATTGCTTTATTTGAAGGTCAACTAGATGCAATTTTAGAGGTCTATTTAGCTTATCAAGATTGAGCTAAATATGAGCTGCTATATATAAATAGTCATGAGACGTTATTTCATGACTATTACCACTTAAATCTTGAAAGTAAACAGAGTACGTTACTTTATGATCCGCCACTACGGTTTTAACTCCTAAATCAGCAAAGTGTTTAAGCCAGGCAATAAACTGCTCTCCTGTCGCACCAAATGCAACACCTTTACTAGTCCCTTCTCGCTCAAATAATGCTAAACGAACGCTCGCAGCTGAGTCTTGTAATGTTAACGGCCCTTTACCTTCATCCCAAAAAGCCAACTCTGGCACAACATGAAACCCTAACACAGCTTTGTACCAAACGACGGCATCAGTTAAATTAACCACATTCAAATGGCAATGATCAATACCGGATAATGAAGGAAGCGTCATATTAGCCAATCTCAGATTTTAGCTGGGCGATAAATGCGTGCATATATTCAGTACGACGCGCAGCTTCTGCTTTTGCAGATGGCGTATTCATACTGTTTGCGATGTGTAACAGCTTGATGAAAAAGTGGTCAAGTGTATAAAGAGTATCATTAGGGGTTCGCTGCGCACAGAATGGGTCGACAGGATCATACAAATTACGCCCTATTGAGCCACCAACCTTCATACAGCGGCTAACTCCTATTGCCCCTAACGCATCCATACGATCGGCATCTTGTACAATTTGTGCCTCCACAGTTTCAATTGCAATATTAGCGCTGAAACTATGTGCTGCAATGGCGTGGTGAATTGCGTCAAAATAGTGTGAGTCATGGCCAATTGAAGTTAAGAATGTGATCGCCTTATCCGCGGCCATTGTCGACGCTTTAGCACGATCAGGATGATTCTTCGCAACAGCAACACAATCATGTAACCATGCAGCTGGTAAAACAATATTCATATCAGCTTGCTCAGCAATACATAACTGCTTAGCAACTCTCACAACACGCTCAATATGGGTAATATCATGCGCTACATCAGCACTGACTAGCGACATAATAAAGTTACGGCAATGATTTTCTAATTGCTGCAATGAATCACTCAGCGCTAAAACGGGCAAAGATTGTTCCATAGTTCCTATAATTTCAAATTAATACATTGAATTATAGTTACTTTACCGCGGTTATAGGGGGCGATGCAAAACATTCATTGTATGTTCGAGTCTGCTTCACTAAAATACGCCCTTAATTTATCTGTAATGAGAAGCCTAATGTCATCTGCTATATACCTACAAGCTGGTCGTGAAAAATCACTGAAAAGAAAACACCCATGGTTGTTTTCAAAAGCCATCAAAAAAATAAAAGGTAAACCAAGTTTAGGTGACACAGTAACCATTCACGATAACGACGGTAAATTTTTAGCTACTGCAGCTTACAGCCCACATTCACAAATCCGCGCCCGAGTGTGGAGTTTTGATGAAAAAGAAGTGATCGACCAAGCATTTTTTGAACGTCGTTTACGCCGAGCGCTTGCTGCTCGCGAGCAAGTAATCACTGAAGGTGGTTTAACCGGTTTTCGTTTATGTGCTGCAGAATCAGACTTTTTACCTGGCGTTACTATTGATAAGTTTGACAATTTTTTAGTGTGCCAGTTATTAAGTGCTGGTGCAGAGCGCCATAAGGGCGAAATAGTCGGTGCTTTGCTCGCTATTTTCCCAGGCTGTGATGTCTATGAACGCTCTGATGTCGATGTACGAAGCAAAGAAGGTTTGGAGCCAACTATGGGCGTGTTATGGGGTAACAAACCAGAGCAACCCGTGTTAATAGAAGAAAATGGCTTTAAAATTGAAGTTGATATTCTTGAAGGCCATAAAACCGGTTTTTACCTTGATCAGCGCGATAGCCGAGCAGCACTAGAGCGTTTTGTAAAAAATAAAAAAGTGCTTAACTGCTTTAGCTACACAGGGACATTTTCATTATATGCACTACGCGGCGGCTGCGAACATGTCACTAACGTTGATGTATCACAACCCGCTCTTGATACCGCTAAGCGCAATGTTGAGCACAACGAGTTAGATTTAAACCGTGTTGATTTTATCAAACAAGATGTGTTTAAGTTATTACGTCAATACCGTGAAGAAGGCGTGCTATTTGACACGATTGTGATGGACCCACCAAAGTTTGCTGATAACAAAGCACAGCTTACAGGTGCATGCCGAGGCTATAAAGATATCAACATGATTGCCATGCAAATTTTAAAACCTGGCGGCACGTTACTCACATTCTCATGTTCAGGGTTAATGGATCAGAACTTATTTCAAAAAGTCGTCGCTGATGCTGCCCTCGATGCCGGTAAAGACTTATTGATCATGGAGCGTTTAAATCAAGCTGCTGATCACCCCATTGCAGGTAGCTATCCTGAAGGTTTTTACCTAAAAGGTCTGATCTGTAAAGTGTATTAAACTGACCGCAACGAATTAACCTGAGCTCATCAGGTTAATTGAACTGCATTATTTCTAGTCCTGCGGTCACCGTGCCATCACACTCTTTGCTAGCACGGATCACTTTGGCGGTTGCATCAAGTGGTGCAATCGCAGGGCTAGTTGAAGCTATGTTCACTTTAACAATGGTGCCCAATTCAAGTAATTCATCCAAATGAACTGATAATCCCGTTGCACTTAAATCAACACAGACTACATCAAATTGTTGGCCAGCAATTGGCTCAAGTGTCGTTAGTTTGGCATCTGCATTTAACTGCATTCGCCTAAAGTTACGTTTATCTTCATTGAGCATTTAGCCCCCTTACATCACCGTTTTTATTTTCTCTAACAACCCCACCACTGAAAAAGGTTTAACTACATAAGCATCGCAACCGGCATCAAACCCAGCCTGTTGTTCTTGCGCTGACTCTAAACCTGACACCATCACAATTGGAATATTGCGAGTTTCAGGGGTATTTTTCAACATTCTACAAGTATCATAGCCATCTAAGCCTGGCATACAGACATCTAACAAAATAGCATCCGGCGGATTTGCTATTGCCGATGACAAGCAGCTCTTACCTGATTCTGCATAACTGAGCTCAAAGTTAGTTGATAGAGCGACTTTAAGCATCTCAAAATTAAAATACTCGTCGTCTACAACTAGTAAACGCAAGGGTGTGTTAGCGGATGAGCGCATGGTTAATTTCGTTCCTTCTCATCTTCAAATTTTTCCTTTGAGCTAGGTATAATAAATAACCCTAGCTCAATCAATTTCCTTTATAGCATTGAGCACACGTTTTGCTGAAATCGGATATGGTGTGCCTAATGTTTGTGCAAATAGTGAAACTCTTAGTTCCTGCTGCATCCAAAAAATATCCTGTAATTGTTGTGGTACAGGCATTCCTGGCGGTACTTTTTTCAACAGTTTTTGATACTCTTGAGCAACTTTATCTAATTCGAGTACACATAATCTGTCACGATTTGGGTCAACAGGCAACTTTTCTAAGCGTTTTTCTATCGCTTTTAAATAGCGAATTAAATCACTGAGCTTATCGGCTCCATGACTTGAAACAAACCCTTTAAATATTAAAGATTCGAGTTGGCTTTTTATATCACCGTGCGCGGTGATCATGGTTAAATCAACACGGCCTTTCATCTTTTTATGCAACGCATGAGCGATGCTAAGCACTTGTTCAACTTGTGTAGCAATCGCCACAACTGTATCACCAAGCTCCCCACGGATCTGCTCTTTAACCTTTTCAAACGCTTGCTCAGTTCGAACATCGCCAAGCGAAACTAATAAGCTATCAACCCCAGCGGCGATACAGTCATCAATTAAATCAGCCACTTTACCAAACGGATTAAAATATAGACCTAATTTTGCCTTATTGGGTAAATGTTGTTGTAAATATTTTATCGGCGATGGCACATTTAACAAGACTAAACGGCGTAACCCTTGTTGGTGAGCTGCTTGTGCTTTTATTTCATTATCAAATAGTTCAACAGCCGCAGAAGACTTTTTATCCACCAGCGCTGGGTACGCTTTGATCTCATACTGACCTTGTTTTTTAACATAGGATACGGGTAACTTACCAAAGTCCCATTGTATGAGCTCACTTTTCTCTATGCCTTTATCCGCAACCTTAGACAAAGTTTGCGTCACTTTACCTTGTAATTGTGCTTTGAGCTTCGCTAAATCCATGCCCCGTGCAAGCACATTATTCTTATCATCACGTACTTCAAACTGTAAGCGTAGATGAGTTGCCAGTGTGGTGAGATCCCACGCATCTGGCTCCACGCTTACCCCAGTCATTCGCAATAACCGCGTCGTTAACGCTTCAATAAAATTACCTTGCATTGGCTCAATAGCGGCCAATACGGCATCCGCATAATTTGGTGCAGGCACAAAGTTACGACGCAATGATTTTGGTAACGATTTAATTAAGCCGGTGATCAACTCATGACGAAATGCAGGGATATGCCAATCAAAACCAGTCTCTTCCACTTGGTTTAACAAAGCCACGGGAATGTGTACCGCCACCCCATCAACAGCTTGACCCGGATCAAAATGATAACTCAGAGGTAGCATTAGGTTACCTTGCTGCCATACATCAGGGTAATCAAACTCAGTAACGCTATCTGCGCCATGCTGCATTAAATCATCACGGGTCATATGCAAATAGTGTTTATCTTGTTGTTTTTGCGTTTTATACCATTTATTAAATGCTGCACGATTGTTTATTTGCGCAGGGATCTTCTTATCATAAAACTCATACAAGGTTTGCTCATCAACCAAAATATCCCGACGCCGACTTTTGTTTTCAAGGGTTTGGATATCTTCAATTAATTCACGATTAAATTGTAAAAAGCCTTCATTTTGACCTAAATCCTGCTCAACTAATGCGCTGCGAATAAACAACTCGCGGCTTACTTTTGGGTCTATATTGCTATAAACACAGCGGCGTTTAGACACAATTACAAGCCCGTATAACACTTGCTGTTCAAAAGCAATCACTGCCCCCGGCTTTTTCTCCCAATGAGGTTCACTGTAACTGCGTTTTACTAAATGCTGTGCAAGTGGTTCAACCCAATCGATATTAATTTTGGCATTAATACGTGCATACAGTTTACTGGTTTCAACTAATTCAGCCGACATCAACCATTTTGGACTTTTTTTGAATAACCCTGAACCTGGAAAAATATGAAACTGGCTATTGCGCGCGCCTTTATAAAGTTGTTTATCATCTTTAAAACCAATGTGACTTAGCATGCCACTAAGTAAGGCTTGATGAATTTTATCGCCATCAGCAACATTCGTGGTGGCTTTCATGCCCATCTCATTACACACAGTGCTCAACTGATAAACAATATCTTGCCACTCACGAATACGCATGTAGGCCAACATATCTTTTTGACACAATTTCCTAAACTGGCTATTACTCAATTCACTTTGTTGTTCTTCAAGGTAATTCCACAAATTTAAAAATGCGATAAAATCTGAATCAGGATCATCAAAGCGACCATGTTTTTCATTCGCCACAGCGCGTTTTTCTTGTGGGCGCTCTCGCGGATCTTGAATCGACAATGCCGCGACAATAATAATTACCTCGCGCAGCGCACCTATCTTTTGTGCTGTTAGCACCATTTTTGCTAACCGCGGGTCCACCGGCAAGCGACTGAGCTCTAGTCCCGATTTAGTAAGTTGAGTCGTGCTTTTGTGTCGTCCTGGTTTTACCGCTTCAAGTTCTTCAAGCAAAGTTAAACCATCGTTAATATTTCGGCTATCTGGGGCTTGCACAAACGGGAATTGCGCCATATCACCTAAACCTAGACCTAGCATTTTTAAAATTACAGACGCTAAATTTGTACGCAGTATTTCTGGATCGGTGAACTCTGGCCGTGAATTAAAATCTTCTTCTGAATAAAGACGAATACAAATACCCGCTTCAACACGACCACAGCGCCCTTTTCGTTGATTAGCACTAGCTTGAGAAATAGCTTCAATAGGCAAACGCTGCACCTTAGTGCGATAGCTATAACGGCTAATTCGCGCAGTACCCGGATCTATTACATAGCGAATACCGGGTACGGTCAGTGATGTTTCAGCAACGTTGGTTGATAAAATAATATGGCGACGGCTATGCGGGGCAAAAATTCGATTTTGCTCTGCATTTGATAATCGAGAATAAAGAGGTAATACGTCAGCCCCTTTTAAATTACGCTTACTAAGTGCATCAGCTGTGTCTCGGATCTCTCGCTCACCATTTAGGAAGATTAATATATCACCTGGCCCTTCTTGGCAGAGTTCGTCAACGGCATCGAATATCCCTTGCAACTGGTCGCCTTCGGCTTCCATGTCATTTTTATCAATGTCAACCAGCGGTCTATAGCGTACATCGACTGGAAATGTCCGCCCTGATACTTCAATGATTGGCGCATCATTAAAGTGCTTTGAAAAACGTTCTGGATCGATGGTTGCTGAGGTAATGATCACCTTTAAATCAGGGCGCTTTGGTAATAGGTTTTTGAGATAACCTAAAATAAAGTCAATGTTTAAACTACGCTCATGGGCTTCATCTATAATAATAGTATCGTATTGATTCAAAAATCGATCTTGTTGAATTTCAGCCAATAAAATACCGTCGGTCATTAATTTTATGTAGCTATTATCAGAAACTTGATCGCTAAAACGTATTTTAAAACCGACTTGCTGGCCAAGTTCACATTGCATCTCATGAGCGATACGATCCGCGACACTACGGGCTGCAAGTCGCCTAGGTTGCGTATGTCCAATATAACCATCAACACCACGGCCAAGTTCTAAGCACATTTTTGGAATTTGTGTCGTTTTACCAGAACCCGTTTCGCCTGCAATAATCACCACTTGGTTATGCGCTATTGCTTGTTTAATGTCGTCTTTTTTCTGACTAACAGGCAATTGCTCCGGGTAAGTTACTGTCGGCAATTGAGCTAAGCGCACTTCACGCAAATCTTGGCTGCGGGTAATATCCGCGGTGATTTTTTCAACAACGGCCGCTTGTTTTGTTTCATCGGTTATTTTTTTTATGCCATGAAGGCGTTTTTTAAAGATGAATTGATCTTTTCTTAGACACGTTTTTAGCTCACCAAACAATTGACCTAGGTTAACCACCCGCACTACCTTATAATATTTGAAAAAAGACGCACAATTATACCCAAGCTACCTCAAGATGCGAGCGTCGTTGAAATTAAAAGCGATTTTGACAAGACATTGAATACAGATTATGGCTACTCCTTTTTAAAATTAGTCACTTACAAAACTAGTGTAATGTTGACCTGATAAAAGGGAGTAGCGAAATAACCCAGCTAGTTATGCCAAGCGACTTAACTATTTAACTACTGAAGTAACCTAAATAAAGCACTAACTGCGTGAGTCATTTTCAAATGGAACAATAATTATCGTTACTTAATTGCTGCAACGACTGAAATTTCAACTAACAAGGCATCACGTGCCATTTTAGCTTCAACACAGGCGCGTGCTGGCGCATGCCCTTCAGGTACCCACGCATCCCACACCGCATTCATATCTGCAAAATATTCCATGCTTTTTACATAAATGGTGGCACTGAGCATGTGCTCTTTAGAGCTCCCCGCTTCATTAAGCAATACTTCAACTTTATCAAGCATGGTTTGTGTTTGTTCGGTGATATTCTTTTCTGCATCAGCACACACTTGGCCGCATAAATAAACGGTGCCGTTGTGTTTAACGATGCGGCTCATTCGCGCACCTGTTTGCAGGCGTTCAATTGTCATAGTTAATCTCAGCTATAATTAGTGTGGCGCTAATTTAGCAAATTTTGACATGAACGCAAGGTTACATATGAGTCTAGACTTCAACGTTGCTTGGAGCGTGAATACTGAGGTATTGGCTGCGTTGATTATTTTCGTCGTAACTTATCACCGCGACAGCCCCTGTATTAAAAATAGGCATGTTTCCGGTGCTGAGTTGATCAACTAAATAGCTAACTATTGGCATATGTGCCACCACTAACCAGGTATCACATTCAGGGTGCATGGCTATCAAAGTTTCCAAATAATCCCCTGCAATTTGTGGATTACCTTCTGGTACTATGTCCGCACAGGTCTCCTCAAATAAAAAAGCATTATGCTTTTTTACGCCTGCAGCAGTTTGCTGGGCACGAATATATGGACTTACTAATAAGGCACTAGGGGCATGCGTTGCTTGCAACCACAAACCCATTTTTTCAGCCTGTTGTTGGCCAACCGAGGTCAAATTTCTACTAGCATCGTCGGCTTGCATTGGTGTCGCTTCGCCGTGGCGCATTATTAGGATTGTTTTCATAAAAAATCAACCAATTAAAGAATATAAAACAGTAGCCAGTTTGCCTGTTTGTCCGCTATATTAAAACAACGTCATACATTTTCGCTCATGATATTCAGGTAGAAATCGCTAGCCATTAAATCGTAATCCTGAAGCTATCATTATTGTTGTTAACGAGTAAACTTAACGTTTCAGGAGCATCATTTGAATATCAGCCGCAATGATAACAGAACATACCGTGCCCTTACACTGGACAATGGTCTAAAAGTACTGTTAGTGCAAGATAAAGATTCAACTAAAGCCGCCGCATCGATGGCAGTCAATGCAGGACATTTTGACGATCCGCTTGACAGACAAGGGCTCGCACACTTTTTAGAGCATATGCTTTTTTTAGGAACAGATCAATTTCCTGAGTCTGGAGGCTTTGGCAATTTTGTTTCTCAAGCCGGTGGTAATACCAACGCATGGACGGGGACTGAACACACCTGTTATTTCTTTGATATTAATAATCAAGAGTTTGAGCATGCACTGCATCAATTCAGTCGGTTTTTCATTGCCCCATTACTCAATCCAGCTGAAACCGAAAAAGAGCGAAATGCTATTGATGCAGAATTTAAATTAAAAATAAAAGATGATGGCCGACGAATTTATCAAGCACATAAAGAAACCGTCAATCCCGCTCATCCGTTTGCTAAATTTTCCGTAGGCAATCAACAAACCTTAGCTGATCGCAATGGTTGTGTAAGCAAAGAGTTACGCCACTTTTTTGAAGAACATTATCAAGCGCAATGGATGAGCCTAGTGATCTGCTCCGATGCAGATATAGACACTATGGTGCAATGGGTTAATACCCTGTTTAGTGATATTAAAGGTCAAGCTAAGCCAAAACCTGTGATTGCAGCCTCTTTATATCGCCAACAAGATCTCTGTAAAGTGCTGCATATAGAGCCACATAAGCATATGCAAAAACTAATTGTAAGTTTTGCCATGCCTAATATTGATGAGTTTTATCGCCACAAAACGGTGAGTTTTATTGCCCACTTATTAGGTTACGAAGGGCAAGGCTCACTGTATTCGATTTTAAAAGCACAAGGCTGGATCAACGCACTTTCAGCTGGCGGCGGCATTAACGGCAGTAATTTTAAAGACTTTAATATCAGTATGGCATTGACTGATGAAGGGATTGAATACTATGAAGACATCGTTGAAATGGTGTTTGAGTATATTTGTTTAATTAACCAAAACATCGATAAATTACCACGCTTATACCAAGATAAAAAAAATCTATTGCAAATTGCCTTTGATAACCAAGAAAAAGCGCGATTAATAGACTGGGTTAGTAACCTAAGTATTAATATGCAGCACTACGATGAAGCCAACTATGTACAAGGTGACTACCTAATGGATGGCTTTAATCAAACCGCACACCAAACCGCTATGCAATGGTTAACACCTCATAATATGCGCTTGGTATTGATCCACCCTGATGTTGAGCCTGAACACACAACTCAGTGGTACCATACGCCATATCGAGTCGAGAGTATCTCAAGCTGCTGGCTTGAAGCACTGTGTGAAATCAATGCACCATTACCTGAAATGCTGTTACCCACAGCAAACCCCTATTTGAGCAAAGAAGTCTTACTCTATGATGTTGAACAGGCATATTCACACCCAAGATTGCTAGTCAAAGAGCCCGGATTCGATTTTTGGTTCAAGCAAGACAGCACCTTTCGAGTAGCCAAAGGCCATTTTTATTTAGCAATGGATTCCGACTTTGCTGTTAAAGACATCAAGCACATGGCACTGACGCGTTTATTTGCTGACTTATTTATGGACAGTGTTGCAGAGCAATTTTACCCCGCTGAACTTGCAGGATTAAGTTACCACTTAACATCACATCAAGGCGGCTTAACCTTACACACTGCCGGATTGTCATCTAGTCAATTGGAGTTGGTTGATGAACTACTCGAAGCATTGTTTAATGTCGATATTTGCGCCAAGCGCTTTGCAGAATATAAAAAGCAGCTAGTGCGCCACTGGCGTAACAGTAACCAAAATAAACCCGTCGGCGAACTATTTAGCGTACTTGGCGCAAAAATAATGCCCTGGAACCCTGAGCCAGAGCAACTTGCTGTGGCACTGAAAGATACCAGTTTCCAGCAATTTAATTGTTTTCGTCGCGAATTTTTTAATGCCTTGCATGTTGAGTCATTTTTACATGGTAATTGGCGCGAAAGTGATGCGACTGAGTTTCAAAAGAAAGTGGCTCACCATTTAGCCAAGTCAGCCACAATTGAAGATTTGGCTCGGCCATTATTTGAAATTGAACAAATCACCCGCTCAGCGCAGACCCTTAACTGTAACGATTATGCGATGGTTATTTACTATCAAGCGCAAACCGATGATGTCACTGAAAAAGTTAAAATGATGGCACTCAACCATCTTATTAATCAAGACTACTTTAACGAGTTACGCACCAAACAACAGCTAGGTTATTTAGTCGGTGCCGGTTACGCGCCCTTTAATACCCGTGCTGGGATTGCTTTTTATGTACAGTCGCCAAATTATTCAGCAAACGCGCTGCTTGAGCGCCACAATGCATTTATTGAGCATTATTTAGATTCATTACAACAACTCAACGAAGAGCAGTGGCAACAACAAAAGCATGGTTTAATCACCCATATTGCCGAAAAAGATAAAAACTTACGACTACGTTCGCAACGTTTATGGCTTGCTATTGGTAACCAAGATCATCATTTTCATATGCAACAAAAACTGCTGGAAGCACTCGACAGCCTCAGCTTAGCGCAAATAACAGCCTATATTCGCGAAACTTTTAGCGGATCTAGACCAAGATATGAACTAACAAGTGTGCCAAAAACAAGTAAGTCGACAAAAACAGTACTTTCTTCGCAATCTCTTTGACACAACAGCGTGCTTCTATTAGATTATCAGGTGCAAAAAACAGAAGTGCACAATGATAATAAAAAAAATAAAAGCCAACGCATCCATATTCGTCACATTATTACTGTGCTATAGCCCACTGAGCCATAGCACTGAGGTTGTCGATTTTCATACCATAATGGTGTACTTACCTAGTGCCTTTGTTGCACTGGTACTTCCGTATTTGTTGTTCACTATTCACAAGTTACGCCGCTCACGACAGCAATTAAGTATTTCTGAACGACGCTTAAAAAGCACCGTTGAAGGCAGTGGTGACACCCTTTGGGATTGGAATATAAAAACCGGTGAAGTGCTGCGCATAAACGATAAATATAGGATGGATAAAAATACCATCATTGACGTTCCCCCCAATAAAGCGCTGATCCACCCAAATGACATAGCGCAGGTAGAGCTACTTTTAAAACAGCATTTTGCAGAGCAAACGGCCTTTTTTGAAGCCAGTTACCGAATAAAAGACAGCTTTGATCGTTGGCACTGGGTACTCGATAGAGGCAAAATAATAGAAAAAGACGCCAACTTAAACCCGCTCCGTATGACCGGCACAGTGCGTGATATTACCCAATTAAAATCAACCGAGGCGCGACTCAATCTATTTGCTAAATGTGTTGAATCACTCACCGATGCACTGGCAATTTATGATAAAAACTTTAACTTGGTTGATCTTAACCCTAGCTTTTTGACCCAGTTTGGCGGTAATCGAGATAATTACTTAAATAAACCATTTACCCTCCCCGGCTACGAACAAAGTTATATTGATGATATTAAAGACACGGTACGTGCAACAGAACACTGGCAACAAGAAGTAAAATTACGCAATAGTGAGCGAAAACTACTCCCGATTGAGATCTCAATTGATGAAATTAAAAACGAACATAATCAAATTTGTAATTATGTAATTGTTTTTTCTGATTTAACCGAACGTAAAAAAGCAGAGTCGCAGCTACATAATTTATCAAACCGAGACCGCACAACCGGTTTGCCAAACCGTAATCTCTTTTTTACTGATTTAAAAAAGCTTGCAAAAAAAGACAACCACCATGCATTGCTGGTCTTTGATCTAGATAACTTTAAAAAGATTAATGACTCATTAGGCCACCAGTTGGGCGATAGCTTACTGGCTAAACTGGCAATGCGGTTAAACAAATTAACCCGTGAAAAGGATGTATTTTATCGTTTAGGGGGGGATGAGTTTGCACTTGTTATGTCTGGCACTAACGATATCCATACCATCACCCGTATGGCAAAACAGTTTTTAGCAGCCATTGCTACGCCATTTAAAATGGCTGGTCATGAATTAGTGATCACCTCCAGTGTCGGTATCGTGTTATTCCCTGAAGACGGTAATACCCCTGAACTGTTGCTAAAAAATGCCGATACCGCGATGTATCATGCGAAAAAGAAAGGCAATAGCTACTTATTCTTCAACGACACCATGAACCGCCAAGCCGTGAAACGTTTACAGATTGAAAACCTGATGCGCTTTGGTTTAAAAGAAGATCACTTTGAAGTGTACTACCAACCAAAAATGAATATTCGCACGGGTAAATTCACCGGTATGGAAGCCCTAGTACGCTTTATTACCCCGAAAAAAGGTATTATCAGCCCGGGCGTGTTTATTCCTATTGCAGAAGAAACCGGGCAAATTATTGAAATTGGTGAAGTGGTACTCAATAAAGCGTGCCGCGATGTGAAAGCTTGGCTGGACGCGGGTTTATTTAATGGCCGTGTTGCCGTGAATTTATCTGCTAAGCAGTTCAGCCTACCAGATCTAACTACCCGTATTGATGTAATTTTGCAAAATCATGCTTTGCCATCATACTTTTTAGAACTTGAAATCACCGAAGGCACGGTAATGGACGACCCACAAGATGCGATTGCGATTATGCGTTCACTCAGCGCCCGTGGTATCCATTTAGCAATGGATGACTTTGGTACCGGTTACTCATCATTGGCATATTTAAAACAATTTCCATTGAATACTTTAAAAGTAGATAAAGCCTTTATCGATGATATGCAAACCGAGCGTGGACGCAATATGGTGGACTCTATTGTCACTATTGCCCATAACTTAGACTTACATGTTGTCGCTGAAGGGGTGGAACAGGCGGATCAAATTGCGATATTAGAAGAGCTAAATTGCGAAACAATGCAAGGCTATTATTATTCAAAACCGCTCTCACGAATTGAATTTACTGAATTTTTGCAAAAACAACAAAACCAAGCAGCGTTGAGTTTAGTACAACAAGCATAACGCCTTGTATCTTAAGCGCGCCAAGCACATGCACGGATACCCACACAGCGCAGTAATGCGCGACGATAATGTAAATTAAATAAACACCATGCAACGGGCCCTAACAGCCCACCAAGCACAACCCAGCGCTTAACTGGCATGCCTTTTTTAATCACTTCTAATACCAATCGTGTTAAGTTACTGACCATTTATAGCGACAGATAAATACAGTGATAACAAGGCCTAAATTTTGACATGTAGTTGTTCTACATGAAAAATTTATAACGCAGTTAGCGCTTTATTTAGCACGCTAGAATGGTTAAATATTTATGTACATTGTTATAAATA
>NZ_PNDT01000285.1:0-673 GCF_005886375.1 Pseudoalteromonas sp. S1727 | reverse complement strand
ATTCTAGCGAGCTAAATAAAGCGCTAACTGCGTTATAAATTTTTCATGTAGAACAACTACATGTCAAAATTTACGCCTTGTTATCACGTCATTTATCTGTCGCTATAAATGGTCAGTAACTTAACACGATTGGTATAATAGACAATGTATGCGGCGTTTTTATAGCGCACTAGGCTTTGTCTAGTTTATCAGCTAACTTTTTATCAATTTGTTTTTGTAGCTCGTCCATTGATTTTTCCAAGTTCACATCTAATTTTGTATCTAATCCATTTTCGAATGCTTGCTCTTTCGCTTGCGCTTGTTGTACTACTGATTTTGAGATATGTAAGCTACCTAGTTGTTGCATAACTAGCTCAGGGTTACCTGCTGCCATTACTGAAGAAGTACCAAAAGTAGCGGCGATTAAAAATACTGGTAATGTTTTTTTGATTAAATTTTTCATGATTGAACCCTTTTAATTTTTAAACTTTAAGTTAACTATTAACTGCAAATATTGGCTGCGATTAAATTAGCAGTGAACCGTTTGCTGTTGACGGTGATAAGAATAGCCCTGAAATTTAATAAAGTCGCTTATCTAGTTATGAGCAATTAATTGATAATAGTTTTTTATTTATTATTATTTTAAATCAATGCTTTATTGTTAAACCTTATATTGCAATATAAGGTTAGACTA
>NZ_PNDT01000284.1:0-494 GCF_005886375.1 Pseudoalteromonas sp. S1727 | reverse complement strand
AAATACAGCTCAAAGAATTGTGCCTAGAACACACCTGTTAATATACATGGCAAGCTAAGGGCTTGCCATGTATTTAGGCTATGATTTTACAATGTTAGATGCTGATCTAAAAATGCCAGCACTTGCTTATAATAACGAGTGCGATGTTCTGTTTTATAAAAACCATGTCCTTCATCTTCAAGTAGCTCATAAATATAGGGGTGTTTCGCTTTTTTAAGCGCTGCAATCAGTGATTCAGCTTGTTCAATCGGTGCTCGCTTATCTTCGCCACCGTGCACTATTAACACTGGAGCCTTTAACTTATCAATATTATAGCTAGGTGAAAAAGCCTTTAATTGCGCTTCATCTGTGCCCAATACACTTTGTAAATAACGTTGGCCACTGTCGCGCCCTGCAACATCCCCTTCTTCAAACATTAAAGGTAAGTCATAAACACCCACTACCCCAATCGCACACTTAAACATATTAGGTTCTAAAATCGCACTTTGTAGCGC
>NZ_PNDT01000283.1:0-538 GCF_005886375.1 Pseudoalteromonas sp. S1727 | reverse complement strand
ACACCGGCTTGTGTTGTGATTGTTTCAATATCACCCACTGGATTATCTAGTTGCTCGGTGATCAAGGTGCCTGTTTTACTGATATCAAATAATGCACTGCTTAGCATTAAGCGGTCATCAAACAACTGCCACTTGATACCAATTTCTTTTTGTTCAGAAGTTACTGCGTCTAACTTCATACCGTTATTGATATCACTTTCATTAATTAATGTATCACTGCTTTGTGGTTCAAAGCCTTCAGAGTAGCTTCCGTATACAGTAGCTGACGCATTTGGATGATATAACACTCCAAATTTAGGTACGAAAGATTCGTTATCAGCGCCTTCTTTGTTTTGTTTATCAAAACGGCCACCAAGTGATACTTGCCACTCTGGTGAGAAAGTAATTAAATCTTGGAAGTACACGCCGTAAAAATCATACTCAGATTCACTTTTTGTCGGATCTGATTTGTAGCTTATGTCTGGGCGCGTTGGCTCAGTTTGGCCTGCTGAATAAAAAATCGAATCACTTGAAGTACGTAATTGTCCGTAGTAGTAAT
>NZ_PNDT01000282.1:0-252 GCF_005886375.1 Pseudoalteromonas sp. S1727 | reverse complement strand
TTTCTTATTGCAAGTTTAAACGTTATGCTTAAACGCTATGACTAAGACACATTTGACCGATAAAAAGTTTTCAGACTTTGCTATTGCACCGGAAGTGGTTGCCGGGTTAACCGAAAGTGGGTTTGAATATTGCACACCCATACAAGCTAAATGCCTACCTTTTATTTGTGATGGCCGCGATATTGCGGGTCAAGCACAAACGGGTACAGGTAAAACGTTGGCGTTTTTAACCGCCACGTGCCATCGGTTATT
>NZ_PNDT01000281.1:0-341 GCF_005886375.1 Pseudoalteromonas sp. S1727 | reverse complement strand
TTACAACGTCGTGGTTTGGTGATTTATACCTTTGGTAATGTATCGCAAATCGACCGCGACAAAGGCGTGATTGCGATTAAACCAAGTGGTGTATCGTATGACCAAATGAAAGCAGAAGACATGGTGATTGTTGATTTAGAAAACAACATCGTTGAGGGCAATATGCGCCCGTCTTCAGATACCAAAACCCACATTCATTTGTATCGCCATTTTAATGACATTGGTGGCGTAACGCATACTCATTCAACGTATGCCACTGCATGGGCACAAGCAAAGCAAAGTATTCCATGTTTTGGGACTACGCACGCTGATTATGTGCACGGTGACATTACCTGCACTCG
>NZ_PNDT01000280.1:0-475 GCF_005886375.1 Pseudoalteromonas sp. S1727 | reverse complement strand
CTCAAAGGCATCTTTGAATAAACCATCTTTGTAGTAAAGAATACCTTGTTGGTTATTTTTATTCAGCTTTACCCCTTCGTATAAAGGTTTGGGTCGTGGGGGAAACATCACAAAACCGCCATACAAACTATATGCGTAAGGGCGTAATACATCATAAATCGTACCTTCGTCATACAATCGTTGTACTTCACTTCGCGGTAAGGTTAATGTCTTTGAAGAAAAGTAATCTTTTTGCACCAATAAACTAGTGCGCATCGCCATTGTAATTGCATTATCACGCTTATAGCGATAGTTGCTTATTTGAAAGGTAATAAACTTTTCGTCGAACTCGAGAATTTGCGCCACCTTCAAGTTTTCTGGGCGTAATGGCTCATGAGAGAATTTATCAGCCTTTACTAAATAAGTGTCATAGGCTTGCGGGTTATTGAGGATCGTTTGTTGTAGGGCTAATTTTGCATGATGCTGATTATAAAAA
>NZ_PNDT01000279.1:0-259 GCF_005886375.1 Pseudoalteromonas sp. S1727 | reverse complement strand
GTAGGCTATATGGATCGCTAATAACTTCATTTACATCAATATTAGTGGAGTCTAGAATCACTAGGGCACTATGCTGCTCTCCTTTCAGAGCAAAGGATTCGACGATTTCACCTAGTAATTTAGGTCATTTCTAGGCACTTTCTTCAATATCTAATTTACCAGCTTCAATTTTAGATAAGTCCATAATATCGTTAATAATGTTAATCAGAGCCTGTGCTGATGATTTTGCTAACTCGTTATGGTTAGCTTGTTGTGCGTC
>NZ_PNDT01000278.1:0-302 GCF_005886375.1 Pseudoalteromonas sp. S1727 | reverse complement strand
GTGAGGGTGATTTGTAAGCTGGCAATCGCTAAATGTTGGGAGGGGTGCAGTTGCTGTTGTAATTGATACAAAGCATTCATGATTAAAAAATTACGTTTAAATAAATCACGATCTGGCTGAATGTCGAGTGAGTCGATAGCGCCTTGCTGCTGTAATTTTAATGCTAAAGTATGAACCATCCATGTGTCTTTCGTTAGAATAAGCTCAAAAATCTCATCTATCAGTGGGTTAAGCATTGTTTGCAGTCTAGTTATTAGTGTATCTTGGCTAAATTATCATAGCTTCTACTGTTAACAAAATTC
>NZ_PNDT01000277.1:0-602 GCF_005886375.1 Pseudoalteromonas sp. S1727 | reverse complement strand
AAACGGTGCCATTACTAAATCTTGCGTATGTGACAGCCAGCGCAACCGATGCAGCAGGGAATACGAGTACGGTCAGTACACTCGACTTTGATAACACTGCACCTACTTTAACTGTCAGTGTTGATGCATTGAGTAATGACACAACCCCAGTCATTTCAGGTGACACAGATATGGGCGAAGGCACAGTTATCAACTTGACTGTGGTTGATAGTGATAATGTCAGTCAAGTATTTACCGCTGTAGTACAAGCTGATCAAACTTGGTCTGTATCAGTGCCGCAAGCTATTGCACAGGGAACCTACACCGTTAGTGCCTCAGTGCGTGATGGCGTTGGTAATTTAACAACAGAGCAAACCACCGGCGTAGTTGATAGTGTCGCACCGAGTTTACTGATAGACAATCTACAACCAACAGCTAATGCAACACCAACTATCACCGGTAGTAGTAATGAAATTGGTGGTGAAGTATCTGTAGTGGTTAATGGGCAAACTCTACAAGCAACGGTTGCAAGTGATGGAACGTGGCAGGTCACAATTCCAACAGCATTGGGTGATGGTGATTACCCTGTCGAAGTGAGCATTACTGATGCTGCTGGTAATCAA
>NZ_PNDT01000276.1:0-234 GCF_005886375.1 Pseudoalteromonas sp. S1727 | reverse complement strand
TATCAAAATGATTCTCGATGGCATTTTTAGAGCTATGAGTAACAAGCACAATGTCTTTAATACCCGCGGCAACGCATTCATTAACAATATATTGAATGAGTGGTTTATCTACCAAAGGTAGCATTTCTTTTGGAATCGCTTTAGTCATTGGCAGCATACGCGTACCAAGGCCAGCAACAGGGATAACAGCTTTCATGGTTAGTCCTTTATTTAAAATATTTTATTTAATTCAAT
>NZ_PNDT01000028.1:0-75925 GCF_005886375.1 Pseudoalteromonas sp. S1727 | reverse complement strand
TTGTAGTAGTCGACATAATAATATCCTAAGAATTAATAAAAATGTGCCTAAAATTGGGCAATTTAGCAGGAAGAAAACAAGTATTTAACTGAGGATAACGCGAAGGATTATTACTAATAACAACGTGGTACGTACAAATAAACAGGGCTTTCTATCAACCCGATGCGAAGCAGGATAACAGTAACTGAAACTACATAACAAGCTTTATTTATTTTTCTTTTTTATTTTAAGGGGGCTTTTTGCGTCGTTTTCAAGCTATGCGGTTATTTACTCGATTGCTCTTTCTGTTCGTTTTTTCATAGAAGGTGGGGTCAGGAGGGATGAATGTCTAAATTTTCATCCACTCCAAAGCAGTTAACGTTACAGTATTCTAAATTCAATATTTATTCAGCAATTGCTATGGCTATTTCAACCTCATTGGCGCTTTTATAGTATTCATAGTCGCAGTTGTAAGTTCGAGTATATTTACAATCATCAGAACTAAAGTATTGCCAGATCTCTCCCCACAAATCGATTACGGTATCGGGCATGTCACCTGTAGCGTAAAACACTAAATATGCCCCCGGTGCTGTGGTAACTTCAATTGAGTTTGTAACTTTAATGCTTGAGTCATTGCAGCAAGCAATCACATCAAAGTCACCAGTCATATCTGTTTCGTAATTAGTGTACACACCATAAACATGGGTTTTCGCTGTTAGTTTAGCGCCGTATTGCTCTGTAAATTTTTGCCATAAACCGGCTATTTTAGCTGTGTCGGTGTTCATTTCATTGGCATTACATGTTCTGATTCTTAGGCCTGTTAAGGTCTTACTTTCAAGCTGTTTTAACTGCATACCGACTTTCCTTTATATGTGAGTTCACAGGTTAACTTAACAGAAATTGCTTTAAAGGTTTAATTTATCGACTTAAATACTGTTTATTGATTTTATGGTATCTATCACTGTATGCATACGTTTTGCTAACGGCCGATTACGATGATGGCATACATAAATAGACTCACTAATTGGGTTTGCTAAGTGATGAATTTTTATTTGCTCAGGTTTATTAAATGCCCCCACTGCATGAGCGGGTAAAACAGTGAAGCCGAGTCCTAGGCTTACAGGTTCGAGAATTAAACTAATCTGATTAGAAAAACCAGTACGTTTTATTTGATTAATATGTTCAAACTCCGGATAGTTTTCACTTAACAATAATTGTGCATGATGTTTAGCATCAGGATGACCGATAAAACCGAGTTCACACAATGTTTGCCAGTTTGGAGTAGGGTAACCTGCTGGTGTGACTAATAATAGTTCCTCTTGCCCTAGTTTGTGGCTGGTGATCTCGCTACGTGTTGGCGCTTGAGTTAAAAATCCTATATCGGCATTGTGATTGGCAACTGCCTGTTCTACGCTTTCGTTTGGTGCAAAACGATAATCTATACTGAGGTTGTTATGAGTCGCTTGTAAATTTAATAGCTGATCATAAAACTTTAACCCACAACTCCCCGGCGATTGCACTTTAACATCACCGCTATATGGCGAGTCGTTATGTAACTCTTGCTCTAGAAATTGCCAGTCTTTGAGTAGCCGACTGCCCCTTTGATATAGGCTTTGCCCTTGAGCTGTTAGGGTAAATTGCTTTCCGTGACGCTCAAGGAGTTGACAGTCTAGTTGCTGCTCTAGTTTTTTTATATGTTGGCTCACACCTGATTGCGTCATAAACAAGCGTTCGCTGGTGCGAGTAAAGTGGTTAACTTCAACAAGTGTACAAAACGTATTTAACCAAGCTGGATTTATCATTACAAAACGTACTTATAATTATGAGTAATGATAATTTTACTTAATGATTTATAGTTCGTAAAGTAAGTACTCAAACAAATCATGATGCAACAGGAGCACAGGTTATGAGTAACGTTTACCCACGTAATTTTTCACATATTGGTATTTCAGTCCCTGATCTAGATAAGGCAGTTGAGTTTTACACGCAAGTTTTAGGTTGGTATTTGATAATGAAACCAACTGAGATAGCAGAAGATAAGAGCCCAATAGGCGAAATGTGTACGGATGTATTTGGTGCAGGTTGGGATAAGTTTCGAATCGCGCATTTATCAACTGGCGACCGTATAGGGGTTGAAATTTTTGAGTTTAAAAATCAGCAAAACCCAGACGATAATTTCGAATACTGGAAAACAGGCATCTTCCACTTTTGTGTTCAAGATCCTAATGTAGAAGAGTTAGCAGAGCGCATTGTTGAAGCTGGCGGTAAAAAGCGCATGGCTGAGCCGCGTTACTATTACCCAGGTGAAAAACCATATCGCATGATTTATATGGAAGACCCATTTGGTAATATCCTTGAAATTTATAGCCACAGCTATGAATTAACTTATAGCGACGGTGCTTATTAAAGTAATTTATAATGCAGTCCATTGGGCTGCATTATTGTTTTTTTGATACGTAAATTTAACCCTTATTATTTTAAAATGCTTTTTGTTGTTATTGATTCATGTAGTTTGAATTGGCAGTGGTTAGCACTATCTGTAAACGCCCTTTACAGTATAAAAGCTAGCCAGCTTTTATTCATCACGATAAGATGAGGTATATATTAAACAACAAGAACTAGAATGAATGTTAAATAAAACCAACGCATTAATTTATTTATTAGCTTTTAGCAGTGGCTTTAGCATTATGGGGATCGAGCTACTCGGTGGGCGTATTTTAGCGCCTTACTTTGGTAGTAGTGTACACATTTGGGGCAGTATAATTACCGTCTTTATGCTTAGTTTATCGTTTGGTTATTTACTTGGCGGTAAACTGTCGATTAAACAACCTTCGTTAACCAAATACGGTCTTATTTTTTTAGTGGCAAGCATTATGGTGCTGCCGATAGCGCTGTTTGCAGAGCCTATTATGGAGTTCATTTTTACCCACGTTGAGGATAGCCGCTACGGCTCACTACTTGCTTCTACCGCGCTATTTTTTATTCCAACCATTATTTTAGGCATGATCTCACCCTACTCGGTGCGTTTATTAGTAACCGACAGCGAACGTAGCGGCCAAGTAGCTGGCGGCTTATACTTTGTAAGCACATTGGGAAGCGCTCTAGGTACTATCATTACTTCGTTTTACATGGTGCTGGCGTTCGATGTAAACACCATAATTATCGGGTTTGCGAGCTTTATAGGGTGTTTAGGTTTATTAGCCATTGTGGTTGATTCCGTCACTAAGAAGGAAGCTGTTTATGCGTAATTACTTTCACCTAATTGCGGTTTTAGCTTTATTCGCAAGTGCGCCGACAATGGCTGATATTATTCATAAGGAACGTTCACTCTATCGTAATATTTTAGTGGAAGAAAATGGTGATTTACGCTGTTTAAAGTTTGACGAAAAAACGCGTACAAGCAGTCAAAGTTGCATGTATGTTAGTAAACCAAAAGAATTGGTTTTCAATTACACTAAACTCACATTTGCTAGTTTATTAATGATAGACAACCCACAAAATGTACTGATCATTGGTCTTGGCGGCGGCACGCTTTCTAATGTAATACACCAACTTTATCCCCAAGCAAGTATAGAAAACGTTGAAATAGACCCTGCAGTAATTAAAGTTGCACGAGATTATTTTGATTTTATCGAAACCGAGAAAGTCACTGCAAAAGTACAAGATGGGCGTATTTTTATAAAGCGGGCAGCGATTAAAAAGGAGCAATATGATTGGATCATTCTTGATGCGTTTAATGGTGATTACATACCCGAGCACCTTCTAACCAAAGAGTTTTTTGACGAAATAAAAAGTGTATTGGCTCCTAACGGTATCATTGCTGCAAACACATTTTCTTCAAGCAAGCTCTACCAACATGAATCCGCGACCTATCATGCCGTGTTTGGTGATTTCATCAATGTGACAACGGAAAAAAACAGCAACAGAATCATTTTAGCGGGTTTTAAAGCACCTCCAACAACGCAAGAAATTGCACAACGCATTGAAAAACTAACCCCGTTATTATCACCATATAACATTGATATTAAAGCTATTAGCCAAGGAATGAAATCGACTAAGAATAATCAAGATTGGCCTGCTGATACCAAAGTACTTACCGACCAGTACTCCCCTGCTAACTTACTCAACTTTTAGTATCTATATGTAATGGCCACTTAGTTGGCCATTATAGTCAAATATTTATGTGCTTTATGGTAACTGCACTACCCTATTTATAAACAATGATGACTAACGCAATATTTACTTAGCAAGCTAAGTAATGTTAAACTAGTTAGCATGCTAACTATAAAGGGTGGTTATGTCTTTACCATTTCATGAAACTTTAGATTTATCTTTGTGCGGTAACATGGGCCGTGTGCATCGTTTGTGCCGGGAAGCTGTAACAGCAGCTGTGGAGCATTTGGGATTAACGCAATCTCGTTGGACCGCGATGATCCATATAAACCACTTACCTGATGGCGCTACACAACAGCAGCTAGCCCACAGTTTAGGTATTGAGATGCCTTCGCTCACCCGTACGGTTAAGCAACTTGAGCAACAACAGTTAATTATTCGACGCGTAGATGAGGACGATAAACGTAGTCGGAAAATTTATTTCACCGAACAAGGTGAGCAATTGCTAAGCACACTTAAAGTATTGATCACTGACGTTAAGCAACAGTTATACGCAGGACTAAGCAATGAGCAATTAGATATGATGGCTTATGGGCTTGTGCAAATGGAAGAAAATGCGCGTCGTTGTTTAACACGTTTAAATGAAGAGAAATAAATAATGACGCCAGACCAAAAATTTGCCCGTTATGTGAAAATATCACTTGTTGGGTTTATCTTACTTTTTGCGTATTTTGTGATTGCAGATATGTATTTACCGGTAACTCCTCAAGCGCGTGTTTATCACCCGGTAATACAAGTGACGCCGCAAGTAAGTGGCCGTGTAAACAAAGTCTTGGTTAATAATAACCAAGCTGTGAAAAGTGGTGAGGCACTGTTTTTAATTGAACCCGCTCCTTTTGAATTAGCGGTTGAACAAGCGCAATTAACCTATGCCGATGCGCAACTACAAAATCAGCGCTTTGATAGCAGTGTTAAAGCGATTGAGGCGCAGCTAGCAGCGGCTAATGCGAAGTTACATGAGCAAGAATTGCTATTTGATCGAAGCGAATCATTACTTAAAAAACGTTCAATATCCGAGCAGGAATATGAAACTATCAGTGCTAATTATCAGTCAAGTAAAGCCAATGTTGCTGCCATTGAAGCGCAATTAACAGAAGCAAAGTTAGCACGGGGCCAACGCGGAGATGACAATCTTGCACTTCGCCATGCTAAAAACTTATTAGCGCAAGCAAAGTTGAATCTGTCTTATAGTAAAGTCAGCGCCGATATAGATGGCAAAGTGGCTAACTTACAAGTTAATAGCGGCACATATGCTAATAAAGGCCAGCCTATGTTAGCGATTGTCGCAAACAAAGCCGACTTGGTGGCTGATTTTCGAGAAAAGTCATTAACCAACTTTGGTCTAAAAAGTGCCGCAAAAGTGACCTTTGATGCTTTACCTGGTCAAGTGTTCGATGGTGTGATTAGCTCATTTGAAGCAGGTGTAAGTGATGGGCAAATAAGTGCGAATGGTCTATTAAGCAGTACTGAAAACAGCAACCGTTGGGTAAGAGATGCGCAGCGTCAGCGTATCCACATTAAGTTAGATGAACCGCAATTACTAAGCAAGTTGCCCAGTGGCGCACGAGCAACAGTGCAGTTACTGCCTGAGTCAAGCATTGGACAGTGGTGTGCGAGTGCGCAAATTCGCTTTATAAGCTTGCTGCACTTCATTTACTAAGGGAGGCAGAATGTCGGTTCCTTCGCTTGATAAAAATGGTTTACGCCAAGCACTTCGAATCGCTGGCGGTAGCGCACTAGGTTTTAGCTTATGTAAGCTGATGAACTGGCCTAATGGCATCTTTTTTACTGTATACCCAATGCTATTACTTGGCTTAGTGCCCATATTAAATGCCCATATCATTCGCCAGTTTTTTGCCAGTGCCGCTTTTAGTGCCGTTTTTGTACTCGTTTTACAAGGCTTATTTTCACATTTGCCTGTGGTGATGACCTTACTTTGCTTTTTAGCGTTTGCCTTTTTGTTCTATCAGATGAGCCGTGGGGCAAATTTTTTGTTTGGGGCTTTGAGTGTGGTGAGTTTGTCTATTCAATTGCACTTTTCGAGTTATGTTAGTAGTGGCACGAGTATTTACCCGCTGATCATAAGTAACGGTGTTGCGGTAGTCGTTACGGTATTGGCTGCGGTATTAATGCATTTTGTGTTTCCTGATGTTGCACCGCGACCGGCTCGGGTAATGCCAACAAAAGCGGTCGAAAGCGTACGCCATGAAGTGTTGTTATGTGCCACGGTGGCTACTTTATCATTTGTGCTTTTTCAGGTGTTTGATTTACAAGATTCAATTTCAGCGCAAGCCGCCTCTATTTTAATTTTGTTTCCACTATGTTGGAAAGCTGCAGGTATGGCGGGTTGGCAACGTGCTATCGGTACGCTTATTGGTTGTAATTTGGCCTTAGTTTCGCAATTGTTTTTGTATAATCATACTGATATTTTGTTATTCCCTGCGCTAATCTTATGGATTTTGACTTTTATTTTTAGCCGCTATCATATTATTGCCGGTGGAATTCCCGGTGTTGGTTTTGGTGTGATCACCACATTTGGCATTTTGTTTGGTCAATCACTCGGCCCAGGGCAAGACTTAGTTTATAGTGCTTTGTATCGTTTTTCGTCAGTATCCGTAGCTATTTTGATAAGCTTGTGCGCGGTGTATATTATGCACCATATTTTGAACCGGTTTAGCGTTACACGCCACCATACCTTTGATTAAAAGCGTAGCGTTAGCAAAAAAGCTACGCTTAATAATCGAGAGTTTATTTTACGGTTGCGTCAAATTTATCTTCAACACACCGGCTGTAAGCGCCTTCGCTAAGGGCAAAGTAAGGCGTTTGATACGGCACGAGTTTACATTCAAAGCTCTTACCATCTGGGCGATACTGCTGCCATGTCCAATCTTCGTCCCAATGGATATTTAGGGCTCCGGAGCCATCGTTCGTAAAGCTATCTTGATTGCTACAATTAAGTACTTCGTTTGTTTCGATAGGCACATTTAAATACGCAGCAAACTGCTCGTAATAGGCAATACGATTAAGTGCTTGAGGTTTGTCATAGCCATGGCCGCATTCTATACCGCCATTAATGATATTAATTGTTGCGCCAAAGCCTGGGCTAATGCCGCGAGCTGTATCTGCTTCATTAGGCACCCATGAACCATCAATAACCGACATCATGTCAGGCTTTGGTGGTTGCGGGTAAACAAAAAAGAATACCGCTGAGGCTAAATTTAGCCAAGTATCAGCGACGAGTTCAGGGTCGTTAAGTAATACACTAACATCGGAGAACATAGCATCTGAGAACGGCCCATAGTTGTAGTTATATGACAGCTGCTTGGCTCCTCGGCCAAAGTATTTTAAGTATAAGCCTTGCTCATCGGTGCCACAGGGCCAGGTTTGTCCTTGCCATGTTGAAGGTGTGCATGAATTATTGTAACCACAACCAGCACTTGTTTCGCTACACCCAGCTTCGCGAATAAAGTACAAACCTTGACGCCATTGCGGGATGGCTGAATGTGGGTCGTGGCCTCCTGTTTCTTGAGTGAAATGCGCGAACATAGTCGCTAATGCTTTTCGACACACAGCTTCTGCTTTTTGCTCTGTTTCATAGTCATCACAAAAGGCGGGGAATTTAGCCACTGCTTGTAAAAATTTGCGATATGTATATTCTGGCGCACGATCTGGGAACAAAAACTCAAAACTTGCTTGATCAAGAATTTGCTCCAAACGTTTTACATTGGCAGGGTTTGCTGCACGAAGTGGGGTGACCGCTTCAACACTCGTGTTATCAAGCTTTCGTATGGTGTTTTTGACCTTGCTGAATAAGGGCGATGAGGTTTTTTGCTGCTCAGTATCAGCGACTATCGCAGCATCAATAAAGTAACCCCCGTTTGGATTAATCGTGACGCCTGTTTCATATGGGTCGCCAGATGGCGGAGTGACGGGGGGTTCAACTGGGGGCTCAGTAGGTGGTTCAACAGGAGGCTCTGTGGGAGGGTCAATCGGCGGCTCAATACTCGTAGTACAAGGAGTTGAATCTAGTTGCACAGCCCAGGCTCCCCATTGCGTAGCACCGGGTTCCTCACCTGGATTTGCCCACCATTTTGCTTTATATAGTGTACTTGCGTAGCAAACTTCACTCCCGCCAGCATATGATTTACTTGTTTGCCAAATTTCAGCAGCATGACTTTGCCAAGATACTATGGACAGCGCTGTCATCGCGACGCAGATAATCGATTTATTAAAATTCATCAGTGATCCTAAAATAGGGTTATACGATACTTTATCAATGAATTTCCATTATAGGCACAAATAAACTTAACGATCAATTAACATAATAAACAAATAATTTAAAAGTTGCTTGGTAATGCTTGGCATTTATTTACGTGGAATTAGCCACAGCGTTAGTGCGCCAGCTAATATTCCCCAAAATGCTGAGCCAACAGAAAACATTGTAAGATCAGACGCTGTAACTAAAAAAGTGATCATAGCTGATTCAGTATAATAACTGTCTGATAATGCCTGCTGGAGGCTTGAAGCAATCGTAGTGAACAGCGCAATACCCGCCAATGCTAAAATTAAGGCTTGCGGTAAGCTTGCTACTAACCCTACTAATGTCGCTGCACCAATTGCCATCAGGATATAAAAAACACCTCCGGCAATGCTCGCCCAATAGCGTTTGGCTGGATCTCTATCTGCGTCGTCACTCATACAAATTGCTGCGGTAATTGCAGCTAAGTTAATGGCGTAGCCACCAAACGGGGCGATTATAATATTGGTTAAACCCGTTACGTTTAAAGACGCTGACACTGGTGCCGGGTAGTTATGTGCCTTGAGTACAGCAATGCCTGGCAGGTTTTGCGAGGTCATTGTGACAATATAAAGCGGAATGCCGATGCTGATCATCGCTTGCAAATTAAATTCAGGACTAATAAAAGCAAATTCACTCATTTTCCATTGCCAGCTGCTGGTATCTATTTGCCCTGTGGCACCTGCCATAACAAACCCTGCAATTAATACTATTAGCATAGTAAAGCGTGGCATTAAGCGTTTACTCAGTAGATAAACCAGCACCATAACACCGATTAATAACGGTTTTTCGGCCATAAAATTAAATACATCGATACCAAAGGTGACCAGTACTCCAGCAAGCATTGCACAGGCTAACTGACTAGGAATGCGCTGCATTATTTTTTCAAACCAACCAGTAATACCAGAGATAAACACCAGCAATGCACTAAACATAAAAGCGCCTACAGCTTGGTTTAAACTATAGCCTTGAGCGCTGGTTATTAATAGCGCAGCCCCTGTGGTCGACCAAGCAATCAATATCGGTATTTTGTAATAATACGAAAGGCCAATGGATGTAACCCCCATTGCAAGACCAAGCATTAATACCCAGCTTGCGACCAAGTCAGCAGTGCCACCAAGCACAATAACAACTTGATAGATTAATGCGATTGAGCTGGTAAAGCCGATGATCACAGCCACTAATCCTGCGGTAGCACGATTTAATAATTGATCTGATAGGTGCATGGAATGCCTTATAATAGGGTGATATGTACCCATTAATACATGGATCTTATTGGACTGCTAGGTACAAATGCTAAACTATGACTAAGGTCTAAATTTCATCACCATTTAGATTGCATAACTGTTATTTAATTGCAGGCCATAATGTTTTACCGTCGCTGTCTATTTTGCCCAGTAATTTAATGCCGAGTATGTTGGCTATTAATGGGTAGACGTCGAGGTTATTGACCTCATCAAGTACTAAACCTTGTTGCAATGCGGGTCCTTGAGCGATAAATATTGCCGCCATATCATCGTTATATGCATACCCGTGAGTGCCTAAGTAACTTACTTTTCCTGAGTTAGAAAACGCTTTAGGTGCCGTGGTTTGTAAAATGATATCACCAGTGCGGCCATTATTTTCATAGTGGTACGCAGCTCGCTGTGCATCACTAAGCACACTATAGCGTCCTTTTGCAGCTTTACTTAAACGCTCTTTATATGCAGTTATATCATCTGCTGTGGTGCTCTCATTGGCGTAAATTAACACCCGAGGGCCCGTATTTTTTACCATAAACTTGTCATCTTTAGGTAAGCTGCTGATGGCGATACTTTGATTTGGTCCAACAGAGCTCATACCATGATCAGAGACAATCACTAGATTAATATTTTGCTCAAGTTCAGCAAGGCGTTGCTGTAACTGCCCCATTAACGCATCTACTTCGTGCACAGCTTGTTTTGTTTGCAGGGCATCTGGGCCAAACTCATGGCCCATACTATCAACTAATGAAAAATAACTGATCACTAAACGAGGTCGCTGTGCTTTTGGCAGTGCTAACCATTGTATTATTTGGTCAATTCTATGTTGATAGTCACTGTGTTTTGAGTAGTGGTAATAGTAATCAGGCGTCATGCCATTAAAGCGGGCATCTGATTCTGGCCAAAAATAAGTGGCTGATTTTAAGCCTTGCATTGACGCTAAATTCCACAGTGGAATGCCGTTAAACCAAGTGCTGTCGTCTTTGCCCTTACCCATGCTGTAGCATTCACCGCGCTTGGTGTCGCAAAAGCGGTTATCAACAACGCCATGATTTATTGGTAATAAGCCAGTGATGATAGAAAGGTGATTAGGAAAGGTTTTGGTTGGATAAACAGGGCGCATTTTGCTGCCACGCACGCCCTGCTTAGCAATTCTATTCAGGTTTTTTGCACCGTGCTTTTCGATGTAATCCCAGCGAAAGCCATCAAGAGAAATGAGCACCACGGACTGTTCCTCACTCGCTTTTAAATTTAGGCTGGTGAGGGTTATAAAAACAAAAATTAAACGTAATATGTGCATGAGCTTTCCTAGTTAAGTTTGTTGATCCGCTGAGCGACGCTCTCGTATTCTCGCTGAAACTTACTAATCATTTTTTTCAACTTACTAACACTTCGGCCCAATCTCGACGAATTAATCATGGCGTATATTGTCGCAATCGGCGCTACGAGCAGGATAAATAAACAAAATAACGCAATAGGGAAAAAGTGAATGTTATCTAAAATAAATGGATATTGCTCGAGTTGCCAAAGAGTATTGGCGGGTAAAAATTCTTTCATTGCGCGAAAGTAATCTCGTGGTTCAAAATATGCTGTGCAAGCGGCTGCGATAATACCCAGTAGTATAGTTAAACCCACACCTTTACTCATGCTAAATTCAGTCACAGAGCTTGATTGATAATTAAGTTGCTTAGTTATGTTATGACAATACTCCCGGTAACGCTCGTTGTAATGCGTTGTTTCCAAGTTGCTGTAGGCATAAAAAATCCAATCACCTAAATCAACCGAGCCAATAATATCTTCACTCGCATTTAATGTATAAATTTTTCCGCTTGCTGTTGATAGGGTTAACTCTCCGCTCAAAGAGGTGTGCCTATTTCTGTATGTGTCCGTGTGTACGGTTTCATTCGTGTCTACATGCACACCACCACGGTATGTCTCAGTGGTGTAAGTTCTCGTTACTGTACGTTCTGATTGTGAACTTTTAGCGTCTTGAGATTTATCGATTACTTTACCGAGCATCGTTTGATGGAATATTTTACCTGACTCGTTGCGCCCCAATATATTCTTATGTGTATAGGTATTATTATACTCGCTGCTAAATTCACGCATTAGCTCTGTTTCAAGCTCTGCAATAGACGAAGGTTTAGTAACGTGAGCTACGTGTTCATTATTGCTGGACAAGTGAGCTGTTTTTTCAGGCGAGTCACTCGTGTTGTGTGGTTGTTTTTCACCGCATTCATAACAGTGCAGAGCCTCACTACTTATACGTTTTTGACAACCACTACACATTATATCTGCATTAGTGTGGGCACGAGATAGCCTATCGTAGCCCAGTTGATGTTTACTGGTAGATAAAATTTGCTCAGCAACTTCTTTCGCGTAATTATAGAATGTATATTTTTTTAGTTTTTCTTTTTTATTACGCCTTATTTCCATGAACAGTATACCAATGAGCACTGGTAGAGTTAATAACGTGGCGTGGAGAAATTCAAGCTCAGTAAAACACAGTAAACCGATCATCATGACAAGGCTAATTATAAACCACAAACCCGTGCTGCCCTGATACTTATCATTCACTGCACTATCCCAGCTTCGGCGTTGGCTACTTGCAAAATGCGCAGTGACGATTGGATAAAAGTCATTATTTAGGACTTTACGCTTTGCTTCTTTTGTCGCTATCTTATGAGTTAAAAAAAGCTGAGTTGGTTGGAATACGGTAATCGTGTCGCCTTTTTTCAAGTCAGCTAGAATTTCTTTTTCGGCATCGATATTAAATTGATGCATAACACCATTTTTGTCTTCAACTTCTAACCACCAAAACCCGTACAGCATATTATCGTTAGCGTTTTTATATTGGCGTTTATAGTAAAACATCGACTTGATAATACCGGTAAGCATTTGAGCATCCGGTGAAATCTTTTTCAGTTTATCTAAAACCCCAGGGTGAATGTCTTCAACTGATAACAGTTGAGGTTTTTCATTAAGTTTTTCTCCACAATCAGCACAATGATTATCGGTTACATAAATAGCTTGCTGGCAATGTTGCATATTAATCTCTTAGTGAATTTACTGACGAGTAAGGTTGATTGTTAACTGTTGCTCACCTGCATCAAGCTGATGCCAGCGGCGATAAGTTTTATAGCCCGGTGCTGAAACTTGAATATCATAGCTACCTGTTTTTAAACTGATCCCAGGCTGATATTTAGGGCCAATATTCATAATACGCACTGTAAAGTCGGCGGCATTACTTTGTACCGTTAACTTTGTTTTTTGGCTCATCACATCGTTTCGTTTTTGTTGTTGCTCAGCGCTTAAGTTGGCAGTGTCATGTCGTAAAATATCAATACTTGCTAGCGTATGACTAAGGGGGCTAAAGCGTTGGTAAATATTAAAGTATTCTTCAAACTTTAATCCTAGCGGATGCAGTAAAGGCTGAGCGTGTAGGGTCCAACGAATGGCAAAACTAAATACCGGGTTGCTTGACTCTTCTACTTTTTCTAAAAAGTAATTAACAGGGCTTTGGGTATCTTTAGTAAAGCTATTGGCTACAAACATCACAGGTATAATTAAAATAAGCGCTGGCATTAGCAACTTTTGCAAAAGAGTAAGCGCAGAAAAGCGCGGTTTTTGTTCCTGAGGTTTAATGAGCTGCCAAAGTTTTAATGGCAACTTACTGAATGTTAAGCAGATCAAAAATAATGAGAGTGACATTGAAATGGGCGGAATAATCACAGAGCGTAGTGCTTGTTTACCGTATTGAGCAAACTCACCACCGTCAGCAAATTTTCCTTCTGAGCTGTTTAACATCGCCATATATTTGTCTGTACGTTTTGCTATGTTTGGGTCAAGCACATGCTCTTTAAAGCTTTTTTTGTTCCAGTCTGCGCGAATATTCTTAACATAAAGATCCCCCATTCTATCTGCAATACGTGACTGGATTTGTGGGTGTAATTGAAATTGCACCCAGCTTAAATTGGGCTCGAGAGATAAACCCCGTTGGGCCATTTCTTGGCGCCATTTGGCGTTAGCTTGGGCGGTAACCTTGGTATGTACAGCGGCTGCAAACGTTGTACGTTGTGCAATGGTCCAATTATCAGGTAAGTTTAAGCCTTTGCTTTTAAAGTGAGCACGCAGTTTTTTAGCGGTGGTTTCATGGCTTCGAAAAACCATCAAATTATCTATAGTAAATGGATACCCTGTTTCTTTTTCAAACATGCGATGAAAATTAGGGTGTTGTAAAAAGCGCACTTGATAATGATCAGGATCGTCGGTGTACTTATAGCGCTTATCTTTTATTCCGCCGTCGCCACCTACTGCAAGGCTTGCTGCTTGCAAAGCGGTATAAACTCCCCCTGTTAATACACCCATTAAAATGCTGTTTGCGGTATTTTCGGTCATTGAAATGTCTTCAACAATCAGCCAATAGTCAGGCTCGATGTAGCCTAATCCAGCTTTTAAAATATCGCTTCTATAATCTGCATTTGCACGTTCATAACAACGGTTTTTACGATCTCTTTCGCTACTTTTATCATAGCGATCGCTGCATTTGTTTATCCGCTTGTGGTAGTCATAAATTTTAGGGCCATATTTTTGTGCCCGTGCAGAGGCTTTCGCAATGTGCGCTTTTTGCGCCTTTTGATATTGCCCCCAGCCATCGTTAATTTCTTGCTCAACTTGCTGCCAGTAACCTTGCTCGCGTTCATTGATGGTGGCTAAGGTATGGTTATATTGCTTACTCCCTTTTGCATACGCCTTGTACTTTTGCACGAGCTCATCATACAGCTGGCTATAATCCTGGTAATGTTTATCAAAGTCTTGATATGCTTTTTTCTGTACAAATGCAGCGATAATTCTACGCTTGTCTTGTTCAATATTGTCTGACAGCGCTGCATCGCTGTAGAGTAATCCACCAAAAAGCGCTAAAAAGGTGAGGTTTTCTGAGCTTTGTAAATTTGCAGAGTCGTAATCAAGGCCATTCACCTTAATTGTATTCATTGCTAGCGCATCTCTTAGCGCCGCGCTGTAAGTCGCAAATTGTCGTTGTTCAGCTGTTGATGGCTCAATTAATGTTTTTTCAATTAGGTATTTTTGACCATAAAATACCACGGGCCAAACTAAACACACTAACGCCACAAATGAGATAATACCGCGGCCAAATTTAGCCACCATAGGTTTTGGTAAAAAGTCGGCTAATAATAGCGCAACACCGACTCCTGATACTGCCCTACCATAAATTTCTAAATGCTCTAAGTCTTTAGCATCGGGTGTACCAAGGCCCACTAAGGACACCAATTGGGCGTTAAAAATCGCTTCTGGAATTAAATACAAAGTGGCGAGAATGAGTAATAAAGCGCGCCACCAAAAAGGTTTAATGTTTGTTTTCATTGTATATGCTTATTATTTCTTACGTAATTCAAGTTCAATAACAGGGTCGGTTTCTAAATTAAACGCTTCATCTGCTTCTCGGCTGCCAATTTCAAGGTTTGGTACTGGCGTAGCGGATTTAGTGGCTGTTTTTTTAGGAATATAAGATTCAGTGGCGGTTGATTTAAGCGTGTTGCCAACAGCGGGGTAAAGTTTGTTTTGCGCGTAATTGGCTAAATCGTCTAAACGTTCAAGGTCGAGATCTGCGGGCATACTGGCAATCAATTTAGCGTTGCTATCTGTGGTGTAAAGGGGCTTTACAGTGGGTAATTCAAATACAGAGCAAAAACCATATACGGTATCATCAATAATGACTGAGTCAGGGCGATATTGTTTACTTTGTGCTAGTAAGGTTTTTTCGTGGTAGTCATGGCCATTGATAGAGTATGTAGCTATAGGAATGCCGCTTCGTTTTGCTGCGTATTTTAGTGTGTTAGCTGACTGTCTATAATGTCGAATATCAAGTACATAACCAAAATTGCGTTTTAACTGCTTTTTAAGTTTGTCGAGTCTGACTGGACTGTCATAGCGTGTCACTCGATGTCGACGGCTACCATATGCTTGTATACTTTCAAGCTGTTCTTTATTACGTTCATAAATAGGGTCGCTTCCTGCGCCTTTTTTTAAATCGGCTGCTAGTTTTTGCAGTGAGGCTTTTGCTGGTGATTGAATATACGCTAAGTAAATATCAGGGTTAATATTTCTCATGCGAATCAAGTTACGCATTTCTAAGCTACTAAAAAAGTAATTATCAGAGCCTAAATATTTAAACGCCAAGTAATCAAGCATTTTTAGGTCGTCTACCCCTGCACGCGATTTTATTTCAATGTTTAATTTTTGGCCGGGTTTGCTCGCGCTTGAAAAGGCACTTGCTAATTGTTTAAATGACGGGGGGACACTGCTGGTTAGCATGCCTGAGTCTTGATCTCGCTCCCGTAAATAGCCCCATTCTTTTTCATAGCGAATGGATTCTATTTTGCGTTGTTTGTTATCAATAGTGCCGGTTTCGCGTCCTGTGCGTGCGTCGTGATGGACAACCCAGACATCGTCACGGGTTATTCGAACATCAATTTCTACCACATCAAAGTTATTATCAATAGCATCTACAACAGCATTAATTGAATTTTCAGGGTATCTGATTGAGCCGCGATGGCTTTGTAATTGAAAGTCACTACATTGACGCTGTGCTATATAGTTAATATTGCCAATTTCAGTTTCGTAAAATCCCCTTGCTGCAATCGCATCAGCACGCGCTTTTGTAGCCGTAATTTCGGTGATAGTCAGTTTTTGAGCGGGTTCAGACGTGGTACTTTGGCACGCAGTTAAAAATAGGCAGCTAATAATGAAGCTAAAAAAGAGTGAATTTTTATAAGAGAATATGTGCATCGGGCATTAAATAAGCCGAAAGGCCGTCCTTATATTAAGAAAAACAACATGAAGAAAAATGAATAATATATTAATGGGTGGGTAGTTTTAAAGTAATAACTCAAATAAACACAAATGTTTTCATTTATGATACAAGCTGTTAGATTAATTCTATGTAAAAAAAAGGAGCTGACATGATCGACTTTCGAAAAAAAATAACCCCTGCCCGTCAGGTGCGTACAACGCCTAATTTGCAAACTGCGCTAGAAAGCGATCGTGGTCGTATAATTAATAGTGCGGCTATTCGCCGCTTACAGCAAAAAACGCAGGTTTTTCCGCTCGAACGTAACGCAGCAGTGCGCTCTCGCTTAACTCATTCCCTTGAAGTACAGCAAGTTGGCCGCTTTATTGTGCAACGTATTTTTCATTATCTAACCGAACAACAGCAGCGTGAATATGGTCTAATTGGCTTAGAGCGCCCTTTAGAAAGCCTTGTTGAAATGGCGTGCTTGATGCACGATATAGGTAACCCTCCCTTTGGTCATTTTGGTGAAGCGGCAATTAACCAGTGGTTTCAAGAAAACTTATCGTCTTTGACACCTGCGCGCTGCGCTGATCCGCACACCGGAATTGGGGTGATCTTTAAGCATTTAGCACAAGACATCAGTCACTTTGAAGGCAACGCGCAAGGGGTTCGTATTGTACATTCATTACTATCCCTTAATTTAACTTACAGCCAAACCGCTGGGATTTTAAAATACACCCGCCCAGCGAGTATGGCGAAAGAAGAAATACCACGTGATAAAAATTATTTAATGAAAAAAGTCGGCTTTTATTACAGTGAAAAAAACTTTGTCGAGCAATTACAAAAAGAGCTCGAAATAGATCCACAATGTCGCCATCCGGCCAGTTACATTATGGAAGCCGCTGACGATATTTCATATTGTTTAGCAGACATTGAAGATGCGGTGGAAAAAGGCATTATTAGTGTTGAACTACTATGCGATAAACTCAAACTACATTATAAAAAAGCCCTCATAAATTTTACCATTGATGAAGAAGAGCCCCAGCAGGTGGTTGAAAAAGCGGTTAATTATGCATTGGAAAAGGCTAAGTTACAGCCGTACAACTTTAACAGTGAGTTTTTTATTTACTTACGCGTAAGCTTGTTGCATCCCTTAGTTAATTACGCCGCTAAACGTTTTATAGATAATATTGAAGCGGTTTATCATGGTGATTTTAATCAAGCATTGTTAGAAGACAGAAGTCATTTGCATGCTATTACCAGTACGCTAAAACAAGTGGCGTTTGAGTATGTGTTCTCACACAAAGAAGTGGGTAAATTAGAGCTACAAGGTTATCGTATTATTACTGGTTTATTAGCTTGCTATAAACCGTTGCTACAATTAAGTCACGATGATTTTAAACGAGTGATCAAAGGCGATAACCGTTTTTTAATTGAAACACGGTTACTGCAAAAGTTATCTAAAAAGCATTTAAATACCTATTTGCATGCGATAGATGCAATGCAAGCTGAGCCTGATCATGTGATTGCGTATGAATTTTATTATCGCTGTCGCCTAATTCAAGATTACATAAGTGGTATGACTGATCAATTTGCCTATGATGAATACCGGACTTTAATGGTTATTGATTAGAAAATTATCGGCTAGATTAATTTGCACAGTCCTATTAAACTGAGTTTATTATGTGACTTTGTTTAATAGACCTATGATGACTTACTTATCACGGCTTAGCCTTTTTATTTTACTTACTTGCAGTTTTAATAGTTTTGCAAAATACAGCGAAGCTATGTGTATTTTGTATAAACAACAAATGCAGCAATACAGTGATAACACCAGTAGTCGTAGTTATCGCAATGCTGCTAGAGATTTTGAAAAAAACTGCAGTAACCCACCGCCAGTAGAAAAAACGCAAGCACCGGTAACACAACCAAAAAATTCACTGTCAGAGCCTGTTACTGAGCAAGCTGAAGACAGTAAGTCAATAAAGTCTGAACAAGCGAATGTGGCTGTAAACCCCCTTGACAGCAATACCGAACAAAGCGCTGTTCAAGTAGAGCAAAGCGAAGCCGAAACACCGAGCAAAGTTGTTGGTACATCAACACCTGTGATAGAGCAACGTGAAGTTACAACCACTGTGGCAGAACTAAGTGATGAACCAGTTACTGAGCAAGATGCAGCGCCTGTAAGCGTTTTACCTCCAGTGACACCAATAAATACCGACCTTACCAATAACGATGCGCAAACGGGAGCATTATTAATACCGAGCTTGCTGTTATTAGCTGTATTGTTATTAGCTGGGTTATTGCTGCTGCGTTTACGTGCCAAAAAGAATCCAGCACCTGAGAGTATCAAAGGCAATCAAGAGAGCATGGCTGCAGTATCGAGCACTACAGAGAAAAAACCCAGTAAGCCAATCGCACCAATAGTGAATGATGAGAGTAAATCAATTACAACGCCACAGTCTATAACACCACAGCCTGTAGCCGATATTGCGAATGAGCCTGAGCCACAAAAGGCTGTGGAAGATTCTGTTAACCAAGAGCAATTGACGCAACGCCTGTTAAGCAGTGTGCATGACTTTAAAGAGCCTGAGGTACGGACGTTTGATCCAGATGCTCCATTACCAGGGCAAAAAGCTCGGCAAGAGAGTAACAAGCAAACCAGCGATAAAGTCATTACAAATGACACGGAGCTCACAGTAGATACTGCAACACTGGCGCCTATTTCAGAGCCCGATAATGAAACTAATACAGATATAAATATGTTTGCGGCTAATAATTCTGAACAAGAAATTGTCACTGCGGAACAAGAGGAAATAACTCAGCTTGAAAATGATGAGGACGTAGCACACCTACTTAACAATAAACAGGAAGCTAAGCTGACAGAGGATTCTTTTGATCAAATTCCTGATAATACCGACCTAGATAACGATGATAATGTTGCTAAAGCCTTAGCGGCACTTAATGAAGAACTTGCTGCTGAGCAACAAGGCGATAACCATACAAGTATTGACGAGCAACATGCGTCATCCAGTAGTGAGCGAAAAGCGAATCCATTTGCTAACTTATCGCTGGATCCGAGCTGGGATCCTAATTCGACAGAAAAGCCGACCATAGCGCCGAAAAAAACGGTGCCTAAATCAGCAAAGTTAATCGCTGCCGAAGAACGAGCAAAGCAATTAAAAACGGACGATGAATAACTGCCCCGCATGTATTAGCTCGCGTTTCATGTGGTGAATAAGTTTATCTTGATCGTTTTTGGGCTGGGCTTAGAAGTGATTTTTTCGTGTCTCGCCAATGAAAAAGCACAACGATAATAACCATTAATAAACAGCTCAGTGCAATTACTATTAACGGTGACACTTGCTCTAGTAAACTTATTTGTGTTTGTTGGTTGAGCTGCTTCCCTAAAAAATCAAGAGACTGTGACTGGTGTTTGGGTAAGGTTATTTCAAATGCTTGATCATTAGGGTGTGCTTCTGTACGTGTTGGATTGTTGCTTGGCAGCTCGCTTAGCAGCTGCTGTGCAGCTATATCTTTGGCGCACCAAACAGCTAAATCTTCACCGTGTAGCTGAACATTGCAACGTTGTTGTGGTTGATATACTTCATACCATGCAGTCTGTTTTTGATAGCGGCGAGAAAAATATGACTCAAGTGTTAAACCTGTTAGGGGAGAATTTACTAACTCAGCTAATAGTGGTGCCTCTGTTAGCGAGGTGTCTGTAGATTTTAATGATTGCTGTGCAGTACTTGCTATGCTGGGCGCTACGGCTAAAACCGATAAACTCAGCACCACAGTGAGAAAAATCCATTTTTTCATTAGTTTACGTCCTGTAAAAGATGAGTATACAGCCTACCAGTATTTTTAACGGAAGCCAAATTTATAGGTACAGCTAAGTCAATAATGACAGTTCTGATTGCATAATCACCTGGCTGTGCTAACTTTTAACGGTATTAAATTGGCATATTTTAACCATATCCCACTAGGGTTTTAGCAAAATACACAGCATTTAACAGGATAATTAGAATGAAAAAGTCATTGTTGGTAGTAAGTTTAACTATGTTACTTAGTGCGTGTTCTTCCTCACCACTGAGTGTAGATACCACTGAGCAAACGAAGGATGGTTTATCAAAAGTTGCAAATGCGAAAATGAATATGGCCTACGTTAAAGCAGGCACTGATTGGAGCCGTTTCACGAAAGTTTATTTTGCGCCCGTTATCGTAACTAACGAACACCCAGAAGGTTATAAAGCCCCGCGTATTGACCGCCGTACTGAAGGTTTTGATGCTACCTATGATTTAGATGCAAACGCACTGAGTAAGCTGGCCGATGCGTTTAATCAAACTATAAGCTCAGTGTTTAATGATGAGCAGCCTTACCAATTAGTAGCAACCCCTGATGCGAATACCTTGATAGTTGAAGCTTATGTAACAGATATACGATTAGCTGCACCGATTGAATCGAGTCGTCGTAGTTTCCAAAGTGGCGGGGCTACCTATACACAAAACAGTGGCTCTATGGTGTTACTAGCGCAAGTGAAAGACGGTAAAGATAATACAGTAATAGCAAAAGCTGCCGACCGCGGCCAAACTATGGATCAATGGCAACAAAATACGCAAGTGTTCAATATGGGTGATGTAAAAACGGTGTACCGTAATTGGGCTAATGATTTTAAAAATGCGCTAATGCAAACCCGCGCATCAGCAAATTAAATTTATCAATAAGCCCAACCAGTTATTGCTTAGCTTGAGCTTATTTAATCGCAACGTAGGTTATTTAAATCTTTAACGTTTTTGAATTACATAGCCACTAAAGCTCAGGGCTTTAAAATACAATTTAGGTGTGCTGTAACCTGCATTGTCGAGTAGCTCCGATAGGCGTAATCGGTCGAGTGGGTAGAATTCATGTTCAAAATTATGTTTCATACGTTCTACCCCAATATCAGTTAAGCCTAGTTGCTGGCAAAGAGTAAACTGCGCATCGCGCTCAAAACTAGTTTCCGGACGCATTAAATCGGCTAAATACAAATGCGCAGATGACTTTAATTGTTTAGCCACGGCTCTGAGTAGTGATTTTTTATCACCATTATCAGCTAAAAAGTGCAGTACCAATAAACATAGTGCAGCATCAAACGTGGTTGTTAATTGCGTTATGTCGCCGACATGAATCGTAACACGGTCACTAATCCCTAGATCCGCAAAGCGTTTTTGACCAATATTGAGCATATCGGTTGAAATATCTTGAGCGGTGAATTGCCAAGTTGGGTTGAGTGCGGCCAGTTCGGCAATATCTTTGCCGGTGCCAGAGCCAACGACTAAAATATGGGCATTATCGGGTAATGTTGCTTTGAGCTGCGCAGCTGTAGTGGTATGTAATAACTCATAACCTGGGACTAAACGAGTAATGCGAGAATCGTACTCTTTGGCTTCTTCATCTGTAAATGTTGGCATCAAATCAATCCTTTAAATTATTGAGATAGTTGAATAACCACCGGGCTTTTTGGCAACATGAACCTGCGTTGCAACCCGTTCGGTCATTTGTGATACATGGGAAATGACCCCCACTTTACGCCCTTGTGCTTGTAAAGAGTCAAGTGCATCCATGGCTATACTGAGCGTTTCAGTGTCTAACGTACCAAAGCCTTCATCAATAAACAAAGAATTAATACTTACTTTGTTTGAAGACAGTGACGCAAGGCCGAGTGCCAACGCCAGTGATACTAAAAACGATTCACCACCAGAAAGGGTATTGACTGAGCGTTGTTCGTCGGCCATGTCTTTATCAATGATGGCGATATCTAAGCTTTGTTCTATAGCTGTTAACTCATAGCGTTTATTCAAGGTTCGCAAATGACTATTGGCATAATGCAGTAATATTTTTAAGGTTTGCGTTTGTGCTAAATTACGCATCGTTTTACCGGTTGCATCGCCCAGCACTTTATTGAGTAGATGCCAGTGCTCTACGTGCTGTTGTAGGCTGCTCAGTTCTTGTTGTTTAGTTTGTAGGGTGTGACTGTTTTGGTTATGCTGTTCAAGCGCGGTGTTGATCTCAAGTTGCGACTTTTGCAATGTATTTTGCTGTTCGGTTAGTGTATTTAACTGCGCTGAAAGCTCATCTGCTGTTTGCTGTGGTTTATCGCTGCTTTGGTGTTGAGTATGGGCGTTTTGCTGTTGTTTTAACGCGGCATTTGCATCGACCAGGGCTTGTGTTAACAGCTCATGTTGTTGTAATTGCGCTTTGATATCCTCACTATCTAAAGTTAGTAAAATAGTGATCTGTTCGTGACTGGCATCTGCATATTGGTTTTTAAATTCACTAAACCATTGTTCGTAGCGTGCCGTCAATTCGGCTTGTTCTTGGCTGTTTTCCTGCAAGCGTTGCTGATAATTAGTCATTGTAATCGCTTGCTCATCACGTAGTTTTATTGCTTGATCATGGGCTTGTTGGCTTTGTATTAGCTGTGTTTGGCACTGTTCTCGCTGCGTTGCCAGTTTTGCTTGGTAGTCGTCTGCACTGATCTGTTCATTATTAAACAGCGCTAAGCGCTCACTTTCTGTGCTGCTATATTGCTGTTGTACTTTTGCTAAATCGTCTGATAACGCTTTTAAGGTGTGTTCGCTCTCATTAATGAGTGGCTTTAATTGCTGAGCTTTTTGCTCACTACTATCCAGTTGCTTTTGAGAGACTTCGAGCAAGTTTTGGGTGTGTTGGTAATGCTCCACTTGTTGGGCTAGTTTACTAAGATCAAGTGTGTTGCTCTGTAGTTGCAGCCAAAAGTCACTTTTCGAAAACTGTGCGTCAAGGGCGTGGGTTAGTTCATTAATGTGTAAGCTTAGCTCGTTGTGTTTGTTACTAAGTTGGCTGTGCTTATGGGTTAAATCAACATGTTGGCTATTTAATTGTTGCTGAGCGTGTTGCTCTGCTTTGAGCTTACTTTGTAACTGATTTACTTTTTCTTGCAAATCTTGTTGACGTTTTTGTACTGCAAAATACTGTGTCTTTTGTTCGTTTAGCTGAGTGTAATGTGAATCTAACTGTGCTGCGGTTAAATCATTTAGCTCACAGCGTGCACTTTGCATAGTGTTTTTAATGTCCAGTTGCCTCGCTTGCACATTTTCTATGGTCTGCTTTAGCTGAGTATGTTCTGCGACTAACACGGCATGTAGGGTCTGCTGCTGGTGCAGCTGGGTTTGCGCATTATCATAGTGCTGCTTGGCATGCGTATAATCACTTTCAAAGTCAGCGATTAAGTTATTCAATGGTTGATTCTGCTCAATTACGAATGGGTGTTCAGTAGCACCACAGACAACACATGGCTCGTTTGCTACAAGTTGGGCGCGCAAGTGCTCAACGCGTTCACTGGCACGCAATCGTGCTTGATTAAGCGCATATTCACTGTGTTTAAGAGTTTGTTCGTATGTTGCTAAATTTTGTTGCAATGCTACTTGCTGCTGTTCGCTTTGCTCCAGTTCGCCAACTAGCGTGTGCTGGCGTTGCACGCTTTGTTTTAGCTCTTGGCTAAATTGCTTATAGCGTTCCCGTTGCTCTTTTAAGTAATCTATATTCTTAAGCTGTGCGTCACATTGCTCTATATTAAATTGGCTTTGCTGTAGATTAAGCTGGTTTAGAGTGGTTTGCTCATTTGCAACGGCCTGTTCGCTGGCTGCGACTAGGCTACTTTGCGCCGCGAGTTGCTCATCGTGTTTAGACAGCTCTGTGGTTAATTGTTTACTCTGTGCCGCGGTTGTATTTAATTGCTCACGCGCGTTGATATATTGCTTAAAATTGTGTTGAAAATACGTCCAATCACTGGCTAAAGGTTTAAGTTGACTGTGTTGATTTAACCACTGCTGTTGCTCTGCATACTGTTTTACGGCAGCATCGTGAGCCGATTGGTTTTGCTTAAATTGCAATTGCAAACTGGTTAATTGCGTTTGTTCTTTTGCCGTTTGCTGATCAATGCTTGCTATGCTTTGTGTATACATAGCTAATTGGCTATCGAGATCTCGCGCTTTGGCAATGACAGGTTCGGCACTTTTTTGCTGCTGCTTAGCTATTTGCAAGGCTTCATTATGCTTTTCAAGAGAGTTAGCCAGATCTGCAATCTGTAAAGTGTGGTCAATCTTTTTTAAATCCCTTAGGCTACTATTTAGTTCATTATTTTGTGTTGTTAAGCTACTAAATCGACTGCGATTATCTTTAATTTCTAGCGCACTCTTTGCTTGTTTTGCCTGCTCACTTTGTGTTGCTATCGCAGCAACTGCTGTACTGGCTTGGTGTTGACTTTGTTGTGCATGCAGCAGAGCTTGCTCTAAGCTGTTGGCTTGCTGATACCAATTAACACCTCGTTCGGTGTCAGCGTATTGTTTTTTTGCTTGCTCAATTTGCTGTTTTAAATCAGCAAGCTGGTTGGTTTTTGCCGCAACTTCTTCTTCACTAAGTAAGGTGTAGCTGGCTAAACTGGCCTTAAGCAATGTTAACGCATCTTTTTGTTCTTGGTAGCGCTCATAAATACGCTTACCAATTAAACTGAATTTGTCTGTGCCTGTTAGGCACTCTAATAGCTGTGCTCGCTCATCGCCAGTGGCTTTTAAAAATGCGGCAAACTCGTGTTGTGCAAGTAATACAGCACGAGAAAACTGTTCAAAATTAAGGCCAATTATACGTTCGACCTCTTTACTGGTAGCACTCTTATTGCTAACAAGTAATGACTCATCTGGAAGTCTAGAAAGTTTATGCTCGGCTATTTTTAAGTTGCCATCCGCTTTGCTTCGCGCTCTAGCTATAGTGTAGCGTGCGCGATACAGCTGTTTATCTTGGCCCACAAAGTCAACTTCGGCGTAGCCTTGTCCGGTGCCTCGTCTTAATAAGTTACGCGGATCATTAAGTTTAATGGTGTCGCCATTAAAGTCTATAACATTGCCTCTATCATTGCCGAGTCTCGCCGTTTTTGCATAAAGAGCGAGGCAGATGGCATCGAGTATCGTGCTTTTACCAGCACCAGTGTCGCCGGTTATTGCAAACAAACCGGCATCTTTCAACGGGGCTTTAGTAAAGTCTATCTCTGCATCAACTATTGAGGCTAAATTATGAATGCGTACTGCGGTTATTTTCATTGTTGTTGCTCCGCAAGTTCACTTAGCAGGTCGTTGAGTAGAGTTTTTAGTTCAATAGGAACACTCTGCCCTGCCATATCTTTATTGGTTGCGAATGCTTGTTCTAATAAGGTTTGCGGGTTGAGCATTTCTACTTGGCTTAAATCTTCAAATACAGGGTTATTTTGTTGTTTATTGATTTGCCGAACTCGTTCTATCCCGCAAAATTGCACCGTTTTATTTTCTAACGCTTTTTCTATTTGTTCTCTAAAGGTGGTATCGGTATCCCCCGCACTGAGCTTAACTCTTAAATACGGGGCTTGGTTGTAATTACTGAGGTCTAAGTTTGATATTTGTTCACATAATTGTTCAACAGGAACGCACTCCCCTTCTGGCAGCAGGATAACTTCTGTTGCTCGTGGAATGTAAAGGGGGTTTACAGTCACCTCAACGTGCTTGCTACTATTGGTTGTAAATTCAACAACACATACTTGATGTTTGTAATTACGTTCAGAGAATGACATCGGCATGGGCGTACCGCTATAGCGGATCGTATCAGACTTAGCGACTTTTTGTGCTTTATGTAAATGCCCAAGCGCCACGTAACTTGCTTGGCTGCTGAAGATTTGTGCGGTCACTGATTCTTCGCCGCCAATAATTAAATTGCGCTCAGAATCACTGGAAATATCCCCTCCTTTTGCATGTAAGTGACCCATGATAATTAGTGGCGTAGTCATTGGTTTATCTTTAAGTGCGCACTCGCTACTAAGTTGATATGCCTTAGCAATGCCCTGAGCGTAATCATGGCCGTTATCAGTATTACTTAAGCTAGTTACGTCACTGGCGCGTAAAAATGGCATAGCGACGATATGAGCGTTTACGGAGTCAGTATTTATGCGGATCACCACATCATCAGGGGCACTTACATCAAAGCGCCCTACTACATGGGTATCAAATTGTGCCAGTAACGGTTTAGCGGCCATGATGCGATTTGCCGAATCATGGTTACCAGCGATAATCACTATCTGTAGTGCTGGGCATCGCTTTTTAGCATCTTTGATAAACTGATAAAGCTGATTTTCACTGCTGGCAGGTGGTGTGGCTGTGTGGTAAATGTCGCCTGCAACTAATAGTAAATCGATCTTTTCACTGAAGAGCGTGTCAATTAGCCAGTTAAAGAACTGTTGGTGTTCATTTGCACGATGATGTTCATAAAATTGCTGGCCAAGGTGCCAATCGGAGGTGTGTAAGACTTTCATGTCACGCTCTTAAAATCAGTTAAGAGCGTCAATATACCCAAGCTGAATTAAGATGCAAGGGGGAGAGTATTAATCTTTAAGCACTGAGATTATACCAAGCAAAAATCACAATTGGTAATGCCAGCAAGGCAAGTACTAAGGGGACTTTTAATGCTTTAGTTTGTTTGGCTTGTAGCACTTTTAATGCATTAGATTCGTTACAGGCTGCTACTTTATCAATATAAAAGTAGCCAGAATCCAGATACTGTTTACAACTTTGTTCATCTGCTGGAATTGCAATCAATTCTTGTTGTTTTTTTAGGATATAAAAATCCATATGTTCACCGCATTTTACTTGTATGTTGAAACATATTTGAAAGGAAAAGCCATGCTTTTTAACCCCTCAAATCAAAAAAGTGGGCGATTTTAAATACAAATGACGGTAAAGGTCAACTAAAGAATTCACTATTTAGCAATTAAACTCGAAATAGCCGAAATTAGGCTCAAAGTTACGCTTATAATCAGCAAAGTCCTGCATAAAACACGCCAATTTTTAGCCTTTTTACTTTGGGTTTAAGCTTCTGTAAACCCCCTTTACAACATGCTTACTCACAGAGACTTACTCTCATCGTTGTAACTTCTTAAAAGGGACTGCCAGAGATTGCCATTGTTGCAAAGTAATGCCTAGATATTAAGCCCCTGTGAAACGCTGAATTCTGCATCTTGAGGTGGCTTGGGTATAATCCATTTTTCTACCCTGTAAATGCGGTGGTTTATCGCTATTTTATTGAATAAAATAGCGCAGTTTGACACAGTAAGCTTACGCAAATTTAACAGGATTCATTATGAAAAAAGCAGTAATAACTTTAGGGGCTTTGTTTTTACCATTAGCGCTCTCAAGTTCTGTTTTAGCTTCTTCAGTTGAACAAACAAAAGGCAATTATGTTGATAAGTTTCGTCAACTAGATGAAGCGTTACCTACGCCAAATGTATATCGTAGTGCAGCTGGTGAGCCAGGCGAAAAATACTGGCAGCAAAAAGTTAATTACGATATTGATGTTACTTTAGATGAACAAAAGCGTCGTTTAACTGCAAGTCAAACAATCGAATATAAAAATAACTCGCCACATACGCTTAAGTATTTATGGTTACAGTTGGATCAAAATATTTTTAAAAATGATTCAATCGCTGAACGTACCGCAACCTTTAACGCTGATAAATTACAAGGTCGCCCCGACGCGCAGCCGGCAAAGTTAAGCTTAGGTCAACTTCGCCGTCAGCAATTTATGAGCGATAATGAGTTAGGTTTTACGGTCGCCAATGTTAAAGATGATAGCGGTAAAGAGCTTAAAGTAACGGTTGTCGATACGTTAATGCGCATTGATCTAAACGAGCCACTTAAACCAGGTAAAGATGTTGAGTTTAGCATGGACTTTGCCTTTAATATTGTTGAAGAAGATGCCGTTGGTGCTCGTTCAGGTTATGAGCATTTTGAAAAAGATGGTAATGACATCTTTTTACTTGCGCAGTGGTTCCCCCGTTTAGCTGCCTACACCGACTATGAAGCGTGGACTAACAAAGCGTTTTTAGGTAGCGGTGAATTTACCCTTGAATTTGGTGATTATGATGTTGAGATCACTGTGCCTGCGGACCATATCGTTTCTGCTACTGGTAAATTAGATAACGCCAGCTCAGTACTTACTCGTACTCAACGTAATCGTTTAAAAGAAGCTGAAGACGCTAAGCGCCCCGTTTTCATTGTGACAGAAGAAGAAGCACTCGAGAACGAAAAAGCAGGCACAGACAAAACTAAAACATGGCATTTTAAAGCCGAGAATGTACGTGACTTTGCATGGGCTTCATCACGTAAATTTATGTGGGATGCTAAAGGCTATCACCAAGGTGGCGATGAGCAGCCACTGGTAATGGCTATGTCCTTCTTCCCTAAAGAAGGTGGCGATTTATGGAAGAAATACTCAACTGAATCTGTGGTGCATACCATGGAAGTGTATTCACGCTTTTCGTTTGATTACCCATACCCAGTAGCGCAGTCAGTGAATGGTCCAGTTGGTGGTATGGAATACCCTATGATCACGTTTAATGGTCCACGCACTGAATTACAAGATGATGGAACACGTACTTATTCTCAAGCTGAAAAACGCTTTTTGATTGGCGTAGTTATCCATGAAATAGGTCACATCTATTTCCCTATGATTGTTAATTCAGATGAACGTCAGTGGACCTGGATGGACGAAGGTCTTAATAGCTTTTTAGATGGTGTTGCCGGGCGTGAATGGGACCACACAATCCCTTGGGGTGTTGAGCCTCGGGATATTGTGGCGTATATGAAATCTGAAAACCAAGTTCCAGTAATGACACAATCAGACAGTGTATTACGCTTAGGTCCTAATGCTTATACTAAGCCTGCCGCTGCGCTTAATATTTTGCGTGAAGTTATTTTAGGTCGTGAATTGTTTGATTTTGCATTTAAAGAGTATGCGCAGCGCTGGAAGTATAAGCGCCCTACTCCTGCTGACTTTTTTAGAACAATGGAAGAAGCATCAGGCGTTGACTTAGACTGGTTCTGGCGTGGTTGGTTTTATACCACAGATCATGTCGATATCTCATTAGACAAAGTTTACCAATTACAGCTAGATACAAAAAATCCAGACATCGATTTTAACCGCCTACGTGACATTGAAGCGGCCAAGCCTATGCCATTGTTTGTTGAGCGCAATAAAGCTGAAGGTAAAAAGTTATGGGTTGAAGAAAACCCAGATGTGACAGACTTTTACGATGCCAATGACCGCTTTACGGTTACTAACAAAGAGCGTAACTCGTACAATAAGTTCTTAAAAGGATTAGAGCCGTGGGAACGTAAAGTGTTGGATCGTGCTCTAGAAGAAGATAAAAACTATTATGTTTTAGAGTTTTCCAACCTCGGTGGTTTAGTAATGCCAATCTTGCTTGAACTAACTTACGAAGACGGCACAAAAGAAGAGCAGTACATTCCAGCTGAAATCTGGCGTCGTAATCATAAACATGTTCAAAAGCTTATTATTACGGATAAAAATAAGCCTGTCGTTTCGGTATCTGTGGATCCTCGCTGGGAAACAGCTGACGTCGATGTTGAAAATAACCACTACCCTCGTCGTATTATTCCTTCGCGTATAGAAGTGTATAAACGCGAAAAGAGTAAAGCAAAAGTCAGCCGCGATATCATGCAAGATATTAAAACTGAGCTTAAGCAAGACGATGACAAAGATGACTCGAAGGAGCAAAATTAATGCGCTTTGTGCTCATTTTTTTAGCTCTTTTAATTGCTGCGCCGACAATGGCGCATCAATTAAAAGCATCTGTAACAACGGTATTATTTAATAAGCGAACTAATAATATTGAGCTTATGCATCGTTTTTATTTACATGATACTGAACATGCTGTGGAGCACTTATTTCCTGGTAGTGCTGATATTCTAAGTAATAAAGAGGATCAGCAACGCTTTGCAAACTATATAGAGTCGCATGTAGCTTTACAGACACTTGATGGACAGCCATTAGCCTTGCAGGAGGTGGGGTCTCAAATAGATGGAAAGTTTTTTTGGGTTTACCAAGAGGCACCCATTCCTAAAGATATTAAAGGAATTCGCATGAGCCATGGTGCACTTCGTGATCTATGGCCGGCACAAGTCAATATGGTGAATGTTGAAGGTAAAGGTAAAATAAAAACTTTGCATTTCAGCCAAGATGACACCTGGCTTGAAGCCCGATTTGAACCAGTGGCTAAAACGAGTAATTAATTTAACGTGTTATTTCCCAACCGACGCGCGCAGTAGTTTTGTGCGCGTTTTTTATTACTTTTCTTTATTAAACACTAATATGTTTCTTTTCATATCCAATTACTTAAACTATCTTATAAGAAGTTATTTGGATGAGAATGAAATCATATACAAGGAGCGATATGAATATGCATCAGAGCTTGATTGCTGGGGTCATTTTTGATTTAGATGGTACATTGATGTCATCGGAGTTAGACTTCACTTTGATAAAGGCACAGCTTGGCTGCCCTACAGAGCTCGACTTACTTAGTTTTATTGCACAGCTTCCTTCCCCCTATATGCGAGAAGAAGCAATGAATATTGTTCACCAGCATGAGCTTATAGATGCTCAGCACGCAACCTTACTACCTGGCGTGGCACAGGCTATTAGGCAGCTAAAAGAACAAGCAATACCGATGGCCATTGTAACGCGCAATTATAACCGTGCTGCTGCACTTAAATTAAAGAATAACCCATTGCCAATCCAAACGGTACTAACCCGCAGTGATGCACCGGCAAAACCTGATCCTAGTGCCCTGAATGCAATTGCAACGTTATGGGGAATCGATCAGCAGCATATACTTTATGTTGGTGATTATCTTTATGACATTCAAGCTGCACATAATGCCAATATGCGAGCTTGTTTATATGCGCCGAGTGAAACTCCGACATACGCCAGTCAAGCTGATTATATTTTAAAACACTTCTCTGAATTACCAGAATTAATAAATCAGTTAAGTGAAACGCAGCATCAATCATTGACCTCACAATCGATTGTTTGATGAATTTTACAGGTTATGTTAAATAGCGTGTTGTTTTACTTTTATTAAACCCAAGTCATTAAAAATTAAATATCAAATTGTAATTTTGCAGTCATTTAATCACTAGCTGAAAACAGCGTGAATTGTTAAAATAGCGTCAATATCGAGTTTCCAATAGAGGCATAAGATGGGCAGAGCATTTGAAGTCCGTAAAAACGCCATGGCAAAAACAGCCAATGCGAAAACTAAAGTTAATTCTAAATACGGCAAAGAAATTTACGTCGCTGCAAAAAATGGTGAACCAGATCCAGAAGTAAACCAATCTCTAAAACGTTTAATTGAACGTGCCAAACGAGATCAAGTTCCTGCGCATGTAATCGAGAAAGCAATAGAAAAAGCGGCCGGCGGTGCGGGGGAAGATTATTCACCTGCCCGTTACGAAGGTTATGGCCCAGGAAATTGCATGGTGATTGTTGATTGTTTAACGGATAATCCAAATCGTACTATTAAAGATGTGCGCTTACCATTTACTAAAACAGACTCGAAAATAGGCACTCCAGGCTGTGTTGCTCATATGTTTGATCATTTAGCTGTTTTAGGTTTTGCAGGTGATGATGACGAAGTCGTGCTCGAGGCCTTAATGATGGCCGATGTGGATGTGACAGACGTTGAAGTCGAAGAGGGTAAAGTGTCGGTATTTGCACCGCACACAGAGTATTACAAAGCAAAAACTGCGTTAGAAGATGCATTTGCAGACATTAACTTTGAAGTTGATGAAATCACCTTTGTACCGCAAGTCCATGTAGAAATTACCGATGCAGATGACATCGCCAATTTCGAAAAGTTTATTACCATGCTTGAAGATTGTGATGACGTACAAAATGTTTATCACAACGCCACGGTGATTAGTTAAGGGTAGCTGCGAGTTTACCTCGCGATAATAAGATTATTCGCGGTGGTGAAGATATCACTGAAAGCGCATTATTTTTAATGCGCTTTTTTGTTGGTTACTGAATGTTGGCTATTCATGTGAGTGATGGTTAAAAGGAAATTTAAGCAAAAAAAGCCAGCCCGAAGGCTGGCAATATGACACTAACAAACTCGAAGGGGAGTTATTGTTGCGCTTTAAACTTTATACGAAACGCATGCAATAATGGTTCAGTATAACCACTAGGTTGTTTAACCCCTTCTAACACAAGGGCTAGCGCGGCTTGATAAGCAATGCTGTTCGCTAAACTTTGCTCAGAACCAGCCATAGCTACGTACCCTGTATCACCTTCATTTTGACCATCTACGACTTTTGCCATTTTTGCCATGGTGCTCTCTATTTGCGCTTGCGTGCACACGCCATGATGCAACCAGTTAGCCATATGCTGGCTTGATATACGTAAGGTGGCTCTATCTTCCATTAAACCAATATGATTGATGTCTGGCACTTTAGAGCACCCTACGCCTTGGTCAATCCAGCGCACCACGTAACCTAAAATACCTTGCGCATTATTATCAAGCTCGGCTTGAATATCTTCTTTGCTTAATGTGCTTACATCTGCCAGCAAGGGGGGGGTTAGTAATTGCGCTAAGCTTGCTTGCTGGCGTTGTGAAATGGCTTTTTGACAAGCAGATACATCTACATCATGGTAATGCATCGCATGTAAGGTAGCCGCAGTAGGGGAGGGCACCCAAGCCGTATTTGCTCCAGATTGCGGGTGAGCGATTTTTTGCTCCATCATTAGCGCCATTTTATCGGGCATTGGCCACATTCCTTTACCTATTTGTGCGCGACCACTTAAACCTGTTTGTAAGCCAATATCTACATTGCGATCTTCATACGCTGCTATCCATGGTTGTTGTTTAATTGCTGCTTTAGGAAGCACCACACCTGCAAACATTGAGGTGTGGATCTCATCCCCGGTACGATCTAAAAAGCCAGTATTTATAAAGACAACGCGTTCTTTGGCGGCCGCAATGCATGCTTTTAAGTTTACTGATGTGCGACGTTCTTCATCCATGATCCCCATTTTTATTGTGTTTTTAGGTAGGTGTAGAAGTTGCTCTACACGGCTAAAAAGGGTATTGGTAAAGGCCACTTCTTCTGGCCCATGCATTTTTGGCTTTACAATATTAATGCTAGCTGCGCTGGAGTTCTTTACAGGACTATTGCCTTGTAAATCATGCAAAGCGGCAGTGACAGTGATCACTGCATCCATGATGCCTTCAAAAATATCGCGGCCTTGACTATCTTGTATTGCAGGATTTGTCATTAAGTGGCCTACATTACGCACAAACATCATACTGCGGCCTTTTAAGGTTAATGATTGGCCGTCAATCCCACTGTAGTGGCGATCTGGAGCCAGTGAGCGCTTAATGGTTTTACCTTCTTTAGTGAATGATTCAACCAATGTGCCTTTCATTAAACCAAGCCAATTTTGGTAAACCTGCACTTTGTCTTCACCATCAACAGCCGCAACTGAGTCTTCACAGTCCATAATGGTTGTTAATGCAGCTTCAAGCACCACATCCTTTAACCCCGCTTTGTCGGCGTTACCAATAGGGTGGTTATGATCTATTTGTAGCTCAATGTGCAGGCCGTGGCTGATCAACAAAATAGCGGTTGGGTTTTGAGCTTCACCTTGAAAACCAACGAGTTGGGCTGGTTGTTTTAGCCCTGTTTGCGAACTATCTCGTAAGGTGATGAAAAGCTGCCCATTGACAACCGAATAGTTGGTACTTTCAATATGTGAGCCATTTTCAAGGGGGATAGCTTTATCTAAGAATTGTCTTGCATAGGCCATTACTTTAAAACCACGAACGGGGTTATAAGTGCTGCCTTTTTCGGCGCCGTCGTCTTCACTTAGTACATCAGTGCCGTATAAAGCGTCGTATAACGAGCCCCAGCGAGCGTTTGCTGCGTTTAGCGCAAAGCGTGCATTACTAACCGGCACAACGAGCTGTGGGCCAGCCATTAGGGCTATTTCTGGCTCTACATTATCAGTTTCAATGCAAAAATCAGCAGGCTCAGCAACCAAATAGCCGATATCAGTTAAAAACTGTTGATAGTGCTCTGCATCCCAGTGTTTGTGAGTACTATGATAGCTGTCAATCTGGTGTTGAAGGTCATCACGTTTAACAAGTAACTGGCGGTTAATAGGGCTTAAATCATCAATAATACTGGCAAACCCTTGCCAAAAATGTTGTTCGCTTATTCCTGTGCCCGGCAGTAGTTGTTGGTTAATAAAGTCGGCTAATTGGTTATTGACCGTTAATCCATATTGGCTGTGTGTGAGAGTCATGATCGGTATCCTTTAAACGGTTATGATATTTCAATTATCACGCAATTAAATTGTACATGTTGCAACCATAACGCAAATAAAGTGATTTGCATGCTTTTTAGTCATTCATAAAATATATAGCCAGCATAATAACTATAAATTTACTAAATCTGAAAAAACGGCCTAATGTTGATTTAAGCGCTACGGAGCATGAGCTCTTTAGCCTCTCTCACACACTAATTATTTAGATTAACCCGTTCAAAGGATTTTTATTATGACTACTTATCAACGTGAAACCGATTCGTTAGCAACACTTTGTCAAGCGCAAGGTAAGCAATGGCAAGCTATTAACCCTGAATATGCCAGTCGTATGCGTTTACAAAACCGCTTTCGTACAGGGTTAGAAATAGCACAATTCACCGCAGACATTATGCGTGAGGACATGGCCGCTTATGACGCCGATACGAGCCAATACACGCAATCACTTGGTTGCTGGCATGGTTTTACTGCGCAACAAATGATGATGGCAATTAAACGTCATCAAAAAACCACAAAGCGCAGCTACGTATATTTAAGTGGTTGGATGGTGGCGGCGCTTCGCTCTGAATTTGGCCCGTTACCAGATCAAAGTATGCATGAAAAAACGTCAGTGCCGGCGCTAATCGAAGAAATTTATACTTTTTTAAAGCAAGCAGATGCTCGAGAACTTGATCACTTATTTAAAGATCTTGATAACGCAAAAGCAAGCGGTGGTGACGTACAAGCCGTACTTGATAAAATCAATAATTTTGAAAGCCATGTGGTGCCAATTATTGCCGATATTGATGCCGGTTTTGGCAATGAAGAAGCCACTTATCTACTTGCTAAAAAAATGATTGAAGCAGGGGCGTGTGCAATTCAAATTGAAAACCAAGTGTCTGATGCCAAGCAATGTGGCCATCAGGCTGGTAAAGTAACCGTACCGCACGAAGACTTTTTAGCAAAAATTAATGCGGTACGTTACGCATTTTTAGAGCTGGGTATCGATAACGGGATTATTGTAGCGCGTACAGATTCACTTGGTGCGAGCCTGACACAAAAGGTACCAGTATCAAAAACTCCAGGGGATTTAGCGAGCCAATACAATGCATTCCTAGAAACTACGCCAATTAATGGGGTAGAAGACTTAAACGAAGGCGATACAGCAATGAAGCTGAACGGCCAATTATGTAAGCCAACACGTCTTGAGAATGGCCTGTATCAATTTCGTGAAGGCACAGAAAAAGACCGTGTGGTACTTGACTGCGTAACCAGCTTGCAATCAGGCGCTGACTTATTGTGGATTGAGACAGAAAAGCCACATGTTAAACAAATTGCTGAACTAGTAAACCGCGTTAAAGAGCAAGTACCCGATGCTAAATTGGTTTATAACAATTCACCATCATTTAACTGGACCCTGAAATTCCGTGAGCAAGTTTATCAACAATGGCTTGATGAAGGTAAAGACCTTTCAGCTTACCCAAGTCTTGATGACAATAAAGCATTAATGGCACCTGAAATGGATAACACTGAACTTGCTAAAGCCGCTGATGTATTGGTACAAAACTTCCAACGCGATGGCGCAAGAGAAGCGGGTATTTTCCATCACTTGATTACCTTACCTACTTATCATACTGCTGCATTAAGTACTGATATTCTATCTGAAGGTTATTTTGGTGACTTAGGTATGTTGGCCTATGTACGTGACGTTCAGCGTCAAGAAATCCGTCGTGAGCAGGCGTCAGTGAAGCATCAAGACTTAGCTGGGTCGAATATCGGTGATACACATAAAGAGTACTTCTCAGGTGAGAATGCCCTAAAAGCCGGTGGTGAAGCAAACACCATGAATCAGTTTTAAGTTTCAGGTTATTCCAACTCAACAATGTTACAAAGGGCTTTAGGGCCCTTTTTTAATGTGTACAGATCAGTATTTAACGAAGTACAGATCAGTATTTAACTAGCTGCTACTTTTTATCATTATTATGGATCAGAGTTTTATTAACTAAAGGCTGAAAGCCTATTTACACGTAAAATAGGGCTGTTTTTTGATGTTACAGGCACAAAAATTAATATTTAGTGGCGTTTTTAGGCATTGAAACAAAAATATAAACCGATTTTTTACTAACTCGTGGCAACTACAAACCACTTTTTTACCAACTCAAGCGCCATAAACAGTGACTCAAACCGATTTTTTACCAACTCAACGACCTAAAAATGTCATAAACCGAAATTTTACTAACTCACTTTATGCGCAAAGTCCGATACTTTTTAAGTATGTAAGGAGTTACTCACATTATTGGCGTGTAAAGGGGGTTTACAGTATATTGGCTACGAGCTTCGAGTACCTGCAAAGTGCCCGTAGCTCGAAACTCGTAGTCTTAAGCGTTATTGACTGTGCTTATCAAACCACCATTGGATATAGGCTACTTTAGCCATCAAGTTTGATGGGCGCTGCGTAATACCATGAGACGCATCTGGAATACGTACCATAGCGGTATCAACCCCTTGCAGTTTCAGTGCTTGGTAAAATTGTTCAGTCTCTGAAATTGGCGTACGGTAATCAGCTTCACCAGTTAATAGCATGGTCGGTGTTTTCACATTACCCACATAGCTAATAGGAGAGCGTTTCATATAATGTTCAATATGATCCCATGGTTTACCCGGGAACCAGTAATCGGCAAAAAACGGGTAGAAGTCCGCAGTTAGTACAAAACTGATCCAATTGATAACCGGTTTTGCAACCACAGCAGCTGCAAAGCGGTCAGTGTGACCAACTATCCATGCCGTTAATACACCGCCGCCTGAGCCTCCGGTGACAAATAACTTAGACTCGTCAATAAAACCTTTGGCAATAAGTGCATCAACCCCTGTCATTAGGTCATCAAAGTCATTGCTTGGGTAATTGTGATGGATGGTTTGTGCAAATTCTTTACCGTATGAATCACTACCGCGTGGGTTCATATATAAAACTACACTTCCCTTTGCCGCAAATAATTGCACCTCAGTACTAAAGTGCGGGCCATAGTTAGCCACGGGGCCGCCGTGAATTTCTAAAATAAGCGGGTATTTTTTACTGCTATCAAAACCCGGTGGGTAAGCTACCCAACCTTGAACAGGTAAGCCATCATGGCTCGATTTAACCCAGATCTCTTCTACTTTTGCCAGTTGTTTATTGCCTAGAGCATCGTCGTTTAGCTTGGTTAAACGTTGCATTTTACCATTTTTAATGACGGCGACATCAGCTGGGCGTTGGGTATCAGCAAGCGTAACAGCCACATCACCGTCATCGCTGATATCAAAATCGCCACCAGAATATGGGCGACCAAATGACACACTACCGATCTGTTCAGTAATGACTTTGCGTTTGCCGCTGCGTGGTTGGTAAGCAAGCATTGTTTTCCCTTCACTGGCATAGCTAAAGAAGATACCACTGGAGTTATCCGCCCATTTTATTTGGCCAACATTACGATCAAAGTCATGCGTTATACTGCTGGTTTCACCTGATTCTAAATCGCGAATATATAACTGAGAGTTTTCATAATTGGTCTGCTTATCATCGTATCCTGTGTAGGCGAGGTAGCGGCCATTGGGAGAAACTTGCGGTTGGTTATCAGGTCCCACTCGATCAGTAATTGCAGTGATCTGTAAGTCTTTTAAGCTTAGTTGATAAATTTCCGAGTTAGTTGGTTTGAGCCTAAACTCAACATGTCGATTTGCTGAAAAATACAGTGTATCTCCCTCATTCGCAAAACTGATAGGCCCGCTATGGTCAAAGTCACCAGAGGTTAACTGGCGAGCATTACCGCCATTGGCATCGATACTAAATAGATGGCGAAAGCCGGGTTTTGTATAGCCGCCACCGTCAGCACGATAATACACATCATCAATATATTTGGCTGGCTCAGCCCAGTTCGCACCATCTGGTTTACCAGGTAAGTTCACCGGAGAGACTGTTTTACTAGGAACAAATTGACTAAATAGTAATTGCCGGCCATTAGGCGCCCACTGCAAACTAGACGGACTTTGGGTCAGGTTACTAATTTTTGCAACCGCACCTGTTTTTAGCCACTTAACATAAATTTGGCTACTGCCATCGCGAGTTGAAATAAATGCTAAGCGGGTTTCATCAGGTGATAGCACCGGTGAATAATCCATGTGCACACCAGAAGTAAGCGGCTGGAGTTGTTTTGAATTACTATCGACAGACCAAATATTACTGATCTTACGGTCAGATTTTATGTCCATGCGATTACGAACAAAGTACACCGTTTTACCATCATTGGTCATTTCAATTTGGTTGGCATATTCAAGGTCGAATACATTTTCTAATTGTAAGGTATTATCAGCTTGAGCTGCTACGCCACAAAAGCTCACTGCAACCAACAGTACAAGAGGGGAGTGTAATTTCATTTTTATTCCTTGTTATTAAACAGCATTAATACTGTTATAAAGTAACAGAGAATAAAAATATACATATTTCGATGAATGGTTTCTAGGTCAATTATTTACAACAAATCAGAAAAGGTTTTTTTCAAAAAACTGTGAATAAAAATTATTGTTGATTGTTTGTCGGTAAAAATCCTCGAAGTCCCATGCCGAAAATCTCACCGGATCAGTAGACGATAACCACTTTAAAGCGATGTGCCCTGAAGGCGGGGGGCAGTATAAAAAATGTGGAATACCCTCAATCATAAGGACAGAGAATGAGTAACTTAGTCAACCATGAAACTGTGCAAAAAACTGATGCTCCATTTAGCCAGAAACCGCTGCTGGAACAATCTCAGTAGCACAAAGGCTGGGAATTGTTGTAGGTCCTATTGTTGAGACTGGTGTTTTGGCATCGATAATGGCTTGCCTTATGGGCTGATCGCAGTAATGTTAATGTTAGCTACATCACTGCGATCACCGAAGTAATTCTTTTTCCTAGAAATCTTTCCTAGAAATGTATAGCCCTTACTTGCAGCGCGTAAAGCTGTTTCAGGTAAATCAAAACTGGTAAGTTATTTGCGCACTATAACTGCGAGGTTCACCATAAGCGCCAAAAGTATATACACCGACACTTTCAACGCCTGAGTCCAGAGTCTTATCAGTGATAGATAAAGCTACAAGTTAAAAATAGAAACTGTTATTATTTTTGTTTTCAAATTGGATTTGATCACAATGAAGCCCTTTGTACTATTCCTTATTTCGTTCGTTACTTTACTTACTAATAGTTACGTACATGCAAGCTCGCAGCCTCTTAATCCACAAAAAATTGTGGTTGCAGGGGGCTCAATAACGGAGGTTATTTATGCGCTTGGTGAGCAGCAACGTATTGTTGGCGTTGATAGCAGTAGTATTTTTCCAGCTGCAGCCACCACGCAGCCTCAAATTGGCTATGTGCGTAAAATAAGCGTTGAGGGGATATTGTCATTAAACCCTGATCTTATCCTTGCAGAGGCTGATATAGGCCCGAAGAAGGTGGTTGAGCAATTAAAACGTACCGCTGCTAATTTGGTTATTTTGCACGAAAATGATAGCTTCTGGCGGATTGAAAATAAAATAGAGCAAATAGCCAGCCTGATGCAAGTCCAGAGCAAAGGAGCGGAGTTAGCGCAAGCGCTAACAGTAGATCGTGATGCCTTAACGCATATTTTAAAACAAGTAACGACTAAACCTAAAGTGTTGGTTATTCGCAGTGATCAACTCATGGTTGCAGGTGCTGGTACTACGGCAAATGAGTTAGTAGCTATTGCTGGCGGTAAGAATGTGATGGCGTCTAGCGTAACTAACTGGCAGGCAATATCGAGTGAAGCGGCGCTCGTACTAAACCCTGATGTGATTATTACCATGAGTATTGGTGGGCATGATCAACTACCAAGTTCTGAGTTGTTAAACGCGTTTAAGTTTTCCAATGCAGTTAAAAATAAACGCGTGCATAATTTTGATGTTGCCTATTTGCTAAGTATGGGCCCTAGAACGCCGCAAGCGCTTGTTGAATTAGCACATGCTTTTTATCCTCAAGCGCAATTACCTGATGGGTATCAATATAGGTTTTTAAAATCAGCAGCTAATAGTGCTAAATAGCTTTAATTTAATGGGTTAAGTAGCCAATGCGTGAACAAGCGTTTCTATTTGTATGAGCTTTGTTTGCTCAAGTGTCTTATTGTGGCTTGATGTTGTCATTAGCCAAGCATGGGCATCATCAAGTGATTTAACGACAGCACCGGGTATACCAAAGGCTTTTTGTACACTCATTTTTTGCATTCGTTCAAATTGCTGTTCGGGAACCACAATCAACATAGCTTGAACATGCTGCTGCATTTGCTCTGCCGCTCCCTCTTTTAACCACTTTTGCGTAGCTGGGCCAGCTCCTTTTGGGTGCTGTAAAGACTCTTCATCGCTGTAAACACGAACAACGACAAAGGGCTCCGCTTTTTTAAACCAAATATCCCATGCTTGCAAAGAGTTTAAATGCATTTCGAGTGTGCATTCACCGCGTGCAACGGTGATGGCTAATGGCCAAAGGCTATTATCGTGCTTTAGAATTGTCATATTGTATGAATCCTAGTTATTGTTTTTATGAAGGGGTTACGGCAAGCAGGCTTGCCGTGTAAATTATTCGTTAGATCAAAATGTATACTGTAAACCAGCGCTAATGGTTCGTGGTTGAGTTAAAACGGCTTTATCAAAATGGTTGTCTGGTTCATTACTGTCAGCAGGTGCAGTACCCGGATATAGCGCAACAGGCGCATCTTCATCAAAAATATTACGCACTGAAAGGTACAATTTAGTCTGCTCTGATATTAAATAACTTAAGCTAGTATCAAAGGTGGCAAATGCGTCAGTTTTACTGCCTTCATCGTTCGAAATATTGGTATACCAGCCATCAGTGTACTGACCACTCACATTAATAACCCAATTATTTGACTGCCATGTTCCGCCTAACTTCATAGAAGCAGAAGGAACCATAAATAATGAATTTCCTTCTAATCCAGAGCCAGGATAATCAGTGATTTCGGAGTCTAATAGTGCAAAGCTACCGTACAAATTAAATTGTTCATCAATACGCCAATCTGCGCTAAATTCAAAACCAACAGTGGTAACTTTGTCTGCGTTTCTTACTACATAGGCTTCATCACGGGTATTTTCAGGTGTTAAATCAAAGGGCAATTGCATGTCTGTATATTGCGAGTAAAACAGGTTTTGAGATGTGCTTAGGCTATTATCAGCCCATTGTTGACGACCATATAATTCCAATGAGTTTACGTATTCTTCGTCGTATTCATAGTTCACAATCGGTGCGCCAAAAGAAATACCACCCCCTCCTGCGTTATAGCCGCGGGATAATTGCAAGCCAATGGTATGCTCTTCATTAACTTGATAACTAAGGCCTAGCTTTGGTAAGAGGGCGCTGTAATCATTATCTGATTCAATTTTAGCTATTGCCCTATCTGGATCGCCACCTTCACGTTTGCGGTTTTCTTTCTCGTAGCGTAAACCCGCGGTTAGCTCAAACTTTTCATTAAATGGAAATGCGCCCTCGGAGTAGATTGCAAAATTATTGGAATCATCAGTAAAGCTCTGTTTTACAATAAACTGAATCCAATCATCTTGCTTAGAACTATAGTAGCGACTACCAATAACCCACTGTGTACCGTTATCACCTTGATAACGTAAACGAGGTTCAATCACATATTCTTTCGTATCAACATTAGCTTTAGAGCCGTCTGGTGTGGATTTGCGCTCAAAATTAAAATCTGTTGCTGATGCCGTCACTTCCAGCTCTAGTTGTTCATTTATTGCAGCGTTATATTCAACACCTACACTTTTAGTATGCGTTACATGTACAGGCTGCTGTGGAAAATTAGAGCGTCTTTCATTAAACGGGTAATCAATAATTTCACCATTTGGCCCGGTGTATTTATTGTCAGTAAGGGTGACAACGATGCGGGTATCATATTGGTCATCGCCCTCGTAAAGTAATTTCCCTCTAATTGCACGGCCTTCCATATCAGCTGGATTTTCAACACCTGGGTAAGGTTCATAAGCAACTGGGGAGCGACGTTCAAATTGGTCGGCAGCAAAACGTACAGAAAACTGCTCTGTAAGCGGTTGATTATAAGTGGCTGATAAGCGTTTTTGGTCTAAGTTTCCACCTTCGGCGCGAATTGTAAACTGTTGTTCGAACGTTGGATCTTGCGTTTCAACGCGGATTGTACCTGCGATAGCATTGCGCCCAGCGAGTGTACTTTGTGGACCTCTAAGTACCTCAATCTGATTGAGATCCCAAATGCCTAAGTCGCCAAATACTATTTCGTTATAAGTAGCAGAACGGCCGTCAATTTGCCAGTTTAGCCGTGCCCTGCTGCCGGCAAAAAATGCATTGGCATTTTCTGCGGCGCCAGTACCATCAATCCCTCTAACTGTTGGAGCCTTGCCAGTACCTGTAACCATAGTAATATTAGGGATCTCACTTAGAACATCTCTTACGGTTCTAAGTTCAGGGCGGCTTTCAAGTGTTTTGGTATCAAAAACAACAACACTATTACCACTTTGTAGCAAGCTTCTTGATAACAACTCACCAGTAACTTCTATAAACGTCATTTGATTTACGGTATTACTTTCATCAGTATTTGCTAATACAGTAGTTGATACTAATGCTGCAACAGGGAGTAAGACTTCCTTAATTTTCACTTTAATTCCTTTTTTGCTAATGGTAATTATTATCAATTGTGCCTTTGTTATTGTTTGTGTGCAACAAATATACGATTACATTTAATGAGTTTCTATTTTCATTTAGTAAGCTATGAAATATGGTTTGGGTAGATACAGTAAAAGCGTATCAAATGATGGAGATTGAACTTAAAAAGGCGTTTTAAATTCGCATTCAGTGAGTACTTGCTCGTTGTTACATTGATAAAACACGGTGACGCAAGTGTTTGGGTTATTTTAAATTGCAGTTGTTGTTTATTAAAAGCAATAAGCTTGGCGGCATCAAAACCAAAAAATTGTTTAACGCTTGGGTAATATACCCAAGCCACTTCAAGATGCAGAATTCAGCGTTTCACAGGGGCTTAATATCAAGGCGTTATTTTGCAAGAATGGCCAATCCCTTTTAAGAAGTAACAACGATGAGAGTAAGTGCCTGTGGAACGCCCAAGGGGTTGGTTTAAAAGCGATTTATACTGCGTTATTGATTTTAACAATAGAACCACTATTATTTGCAATCAATGCCTTGCCTAAATCGCTTTTAAATCCAACTGAAACTCACAACTTGAGGTGGTTTGGGTATAAGCTTTAAAAATACTTTCTTTAGCTGAAAAAATAATCGTTAATGGGTGTGATACTTGTTTGGCTAATCGTTGAAATTGAAAAAGTTCATCAGGGTGCAAAATTTGTTGTTGGAGTTCTTGCTCTTGCTTGGCACTCATTAACTGCTCGATATCGATACCTATTCCTGCAATATCGCTACTGTGAGATACCATTGCCATTGCAGTTTGCTGGCTATGGGTAATACTGCCCACTATTTTATTAGGCCAAATGGGAGCACGATCTGCTGCGTTTATTAGTTCAAAGTTATATATTTTATGTGCCGCGAGCACGTGTTTAGCGCACACTCTACCAGCCAAGTATTCGGCTTTTCTTTTATCTACAGCCTTACTCAATTGTGCAGGGAAAGGAATTTGATGCGCCGCAAAGTCTGCATTAGCAAAATTCGAAATTTCAAATTCACAGCAATAGTATGGATACTGCAGTTGTGGCCTGAGTTTTGTAGTTTGCAGTATTTTCATGAAAACTAAAATTTCCCTATTAATTTCTTTGAACATATTGATTGTACTTTATTTTTCAAAAAGAAAGAAAAGCTAATTCTGATAAGAACTAAAAATGACAGCTTAAATGGACTAAATAATGGACTAAATATCACTACACGGGTATCTTGAATATTGTTTAATAATTGATAAGGAATACCGATGATTGGCTATACAATGCTTGGCACTAATAATTTGCCTAACGCCGTGGCGTTTTATGATGAATTATTCTCTTTACTTAATGCGCAACGCTTTCTAGAAACCAATAACTTTGTCGCTTGGAGTATTGATCCGCAGCAACCGGGCTTTGCAATTACTAAGCCTCATGATGGCAATGCTGCAACAGTAGGTAATGGCACAATGATCGCGATAGTAGTCGATACGCCAGCCCAAGTTGATGCCTTTTATGCGAAAGCGATTGAGCTTGGTGCAACTGATGAAGGTGCACCTGGCCCGCGAGAAATGCCAGGGTTTTATGCTGGGTATTTTCGTGATTTAGATGGCAATAAACTTAATGCATTCTGTTTTATCCAGTCTTCATAAGCATATTAATATTACCGCCAAGGTTGGTTGCACGTTGCTTTTGTGCGACATTTAATTTTAAATAGGTGCTGTATATAAAATATTAGTTTTTATATTTTTTCAGCACTTCTTACTAAATATGGATTGTTAATTAAGAATATAGTTTCACTTTTAGCAGTAAGGTAAAATAAATGGTCAACTTTGAGTATGGGATCGCAGAGCAGTTACCAAATGCAAAAGTTTTAATTGTTGACGACCAGTTACTGAATATCACTTTATTGCAAAAAATTCTTGCAGGCTATTATCAAACTAGTGTGGCGCACAGCGGTGAAGATGCCCTAAAAATGATCGAAGAGAGCGCGCCAGACATTATTCTACTTGATATCGAAATGGCGGGTATCAACGGGATCGAAACGTGCCGTGTATTAAAAAGTCGCCCTGAGACAAAAAACATTCCAATCATTTTTATTACCTCATTTGGGCAGCATGAAGATTTATGCTGGCAGGTAGGTGGTGTTGATTTTATCAGTAAGCCGATCAATCCAAAAACGGTCTTTAATCGTGTTACTGCACAACTTACACTTAAATTTCAACGCGATAAGTTACTAGAGTTAGTGTTTTTAGATGGTTTAACGGATGTTTACAACCGTCGCTATTTTGACTCCCATTTAACAAAAACACAGTTGAGGGCAAAACGAGAGCAAGGTGATTACGCGTTAGTGATCATTGATATTGATTTTTTTAAGCAGTTTAATGATATTTATGGCCATATCGAAGGAGATAAAGTTTTACAGCAAGTTGCTCATACTATAAAAACCACGTTGCTGCGACCGTGTGATTTTGTGGCTCGTTATGGTGGCGAAGAGTTTGCAGTTATTTTGCCAGATACAGATTTGCGAGGTGGCGCATTGGTTGCTGAGAATATTTTAAATAATATAGCTAAGTTAAAGATTTCTCACAATTATTCAATCTATCAGTACTTGACTGTGAGTGCTGGGCTTGCGACATTCAAGGGGTTATCGGCAAATGAAAGTATTATTAAATCGGCAGACGAAAAGTTGTATGTGTCAAAACAGCAAGGGCGAAATAAGCTAACATTCTAGTCACTTTTAAACCATCAAGGATACGAATGAACAGTTTATCTAAGGCTCTATTATTGCTATGTTGCTTAACCAGTGCATGTTCTATTTATGCGGCAACTGATAATAGTAAAATTGCAGTAAGTCTTTCTTATGATGATGCACTTGCAAGTCAGCTTGATAATGCGCTACCGGCATTAAATAAGTATAATTTTAAAGCTTCATTTTATTTAGTGCCAAACTCTGAAACAATTACCTCTCGGCTCTCAGAATGGCGTAAAGCCACTCAGCAAGGTCATGAATTAGGCAATCATAGTTTATTCCACCCATGTAGTGCATCAAAACCATCACGAGCGTGGGTGAGCGATGAGCAAAACCTTGATCATTACAGTACTGCACGAGTGATCCGAGAAGTACTTACCGCTAATGTGTTTTTACAGGCCATCGATGGCAAAACGCAGCGCACTTTCACGCCACCTTGCTTTGATACTCAAGCAGCAGGTAATGACTTTATTGAGCCGCTTAGAGCGCATTTTGTGGCAATAAAAGGAGTAGATGACAGTGAGCACACTGTTTTATGGGCGCCCGTAAATGTAACCGGGCAACAACTCATTGATTATGTGAAAAACGTTCCCGAAAATGTACGGCTCATTAACCTTCTTTTTCACGGGATCGGTGGTGATCATTTAAGTGTGTCGGTTACTGCTCATGCACAGTTACTAGCTTACTTAGCTGCGAATAAAGATCAATACTATGTTGATTCTTATATTAATATTATGAAAAAGCAGGAAAAGGAGTGAACTGTGTATATTGGCGAAATAGCAACCCGTTGTGGAGTATCTGTAAAAACAATTCGTCATTATGAAGCGATCGGTTTATTAACGGATATAAAACGCCAAGGCTGCTACCGTATTTATGATAACGCTGATGTAGAGTTTGTAATGCTAATAAAACGAGCGCAACTTTTAGGGTTGAGTTTAACCCAGCTAAAACAGTTAAAAATTGCTCGTCATGACTTAGATTGGCCTGCGGTAATGGTTTTACTTGAGAATAAGAAGCAGCAAATATTGATAGATATTACTGCACTTGAGCAACAAAAAGAGTTACTAGATTTTTATCACCGTGATATAAAAATGTGTTTGGATAACCAAGTATCAGGCTAACGGTACTTGACTCTACCCTTTAGGGGAGGGTGTATGCTACTGCTTTTAAAGGAGTAGTTAGTATGAAAAAACGTATCTTAGTGATTGATGCCAACCCTAAGCAGGGGAGTTTTTGTGATGCTTTAGCAAACGCTTATAAGCAAGGTTGCGCGAGTGAGAGTGAAGTGCACAGCCTCTCTCTTAATGCGATGGTGTTTGAGGCCGATTTAAGCTATGGCTACGATAGTGAACAATTGCTTGAACCTGATTTAGTCGAATTTCAAGCTCAATTACAATGGGCTGAGCATATCGTGTTGGTTATTCCCGTGTGGTGGGGTGGCTTGCCTGCTAAGTTTAAAGGGTTGATTGACCGTACTTTTTTACCTGGTTTTGCATTCAAATATCAACCGAATAAAACCATTCCCGATAAGCTGTTAAAAGGGCGCACAGCTGAAGTTGTGTTAACTCTCGACACCCCTCCTTGGTATTATCGCTATTTTCAAGGCAACCCAGTAAGCAAACAGTTAAAGCACACTATTTTAGGTTTTTCTGGCATTAAAGTGCTTAATACAACCTATATTGGCCCAATTATCAGTTCGACGCCAGAGCAGCGAGCTCACTGGCTAAAGAAAATGGCAAAAATGGCGGGACAATAAGAGTATAGAGTTTCATCAAAAAATGATGTTTAACGGGTTTATCCGTAAATAGAAGTGTGCTCGTATCAGCTTAAGCAAGCGAAAATTTAATTATATTTTAAAAGCCGTGTTGACTTACGGCTTTTATAGTTATCGCTTATCGCTAGCTATTAATAATCAAATTTATGTTTTGTAAATAAGCTTTGCACTTGTTGCCAAATCTGCCCTGGCTTACCATCAGCAACGAGTTGGCCATCAAGTTTTACAACGGGACCCACTTCTTTTGTGGCGCTGGTGATCCATACTTCATCAGCTGCAAACAACTCTTGTTTACTGATAATGCGCTCTTGTACTTTAAAATCACTGTGGCTGTTTAGAATATTAATGATTAACCAGCGCGTAATACCGGGTAAAATCTGATTATCTAATGGTGGGGTGCTTATTATCCCGTCTTTGACGATAAACACATTGCTTGAGCTTGCTTCGGTAAGTTCATCTAAGCGGTTATATAATATAGTTTCATTGTTACCTGCTGCCGCCCCATGTTGATAGTGAATAACATTGCCAAGCAAAGCGGTTGATTTTATGTGGCAACGCTGCCAGCGCTTATCTTGCTCTACAGACACAGTATAGGTTTTAGCATTGTCTATGTCGCTCACAGGCTGTGGAGGAATTTCAAATGCGTAAGCAAATACAGTCGGTGTTATGTCATTAGGATAAGCATGAGCACGTTTATTATCTGCACCGCGGCTAACATGTAAATAAATACCGAGGTTATCACCGTGGTTTTTTTCGCACAGTTGCTGGCAGATTTCACGCCAGGTATCAGTGCTGTAATCGAGCTTAATTTCAATTTCATTTAAACCGTTATTCATGCGTTCTATATGCGCCGCAAAACCGAGCATCTTGCCATTGTAGGCAGGGATCACCTCGTAAATACCATCACCAAATAAAAAACCTCTATCCATAGGTGATATTTTTGCGTGCTCAGCACTCATATAATCGCCGTTTAAATACACCGTGCTCATTGTAAATCCTCATTCTGATTGGCAACACCGCTAAGCTGACGGAGTCTAGCGATGAGTTGTTGGCCATGCATCGCATGTAAACCATCTTCGGTTAATTCGTTTTTATGAGTGACACCGTCGACACTGCCACGTTCACTTAAATATTGTAAGATCGCTAAAGTATCAACTTCAGCGAGTAAATCTTGGTTATGCCAGCGACTTAAGAATGCAATAATGCCGTAGGCCGCCCAGTTTGATACATCAGCCAATAATAACTCATCACAACATGTTAGGCTGGCAGTGATGCTCAGCTCACTCATATACTGAGATAAGTTGCCCATACCAATTTCATTACCGCCATCACCAATTGCAATAGTAGGGCACTGGGCTTGTGTAATAAAAAAATCAAAGCAACCGCAATCGTTTGAAATATCAATACCACGCATGTTGTAATATTTATTATCGTGGCACAGCCCTGGCCGTTCGATTGAAAGTACGCAGCCTGGCTTTAATTCAGCCAGCGCTTTTTGGCTAAAGCTCATGGCATCGACAATATTATTTAGTGGTAATTCAAAGCAGTTAAAGTCAGCTTTTAACGCGCTGTAAAGGGGGTTGCCACATACTAATATGGGGTGTTTACCAAGCGCTTTAAGTGCATTGTATAAAGCTATTGCGCCAACCGGACCATCAGTTTCGAAGGTTTGCTTTACCGCAAATCCAGTGCCTATGAGTATGGTATTACTAGCTGCAAATAAGGATTTAGCCGCACGTAAATAAGTACCCGTTTGCTGATGTACGTAGAGAGTTTGCATGCCGCGCAAATTTTGCTCAACCATCATGGTTTCAATTGTTTTACTTAATTGTTCATCACTTAGCGGGCGTGGCATAGTGTTTTTATCTCTTGAATGAGGGCAATACCTGCAGCATTATCGCCGTGTACGCATAAACTATCGGCATGCAATGGTAACTGTTTACCTGAACGAGTTGTGACGCAACCTGTGGTAAGTAATTGTTTAACCTGTGCTATCAACGCGGGCTTGTCATGAACACTGCCCGCGAGACTGCGTGAAACTAGCAGGCCATCATCAGTGTATTGGCGATCAGCAAATGCTTCTAAAATTAAATCCAGTTGATATTGCTTTGCTAACTGTTGATGCTGCTTAGCGTTTGCAGTGGCAAGTATCATCAATTTTAATGTACTTGGGTAACAGGCAATTGCTTGCATCACAGTGGTTAATAGTGTTTCATCAAGCATCATATCGTTGTACAGGGCGCCATGTGGCTTTACGTATTCTAAACTAAGCCCTTGTACTCTTGCCATACCTTCAAGTGCGGCTATTTGATAGTGCAAACAATTGGTTAGTTCTTGAGCTGATAATGCCATAGAGCGGCGGCCAAAGCCTTGTTTATCTGGATAGCTTGGGTGAGCGCCAATCATTACGTTATGCTGTTTGGCAAGTCGCAACGTACTGGCCATGACATCGCTATCACCACCATGAAAGCCACAGGCAATATTGGCCATATCAATGTGGGGCATTACTTCAGTGTCGAGGCCCATCTGCCATACACCAAAACTTTCACCTAAATCACAATTAAGCTTCATTATTGTTTCCGTTTAAAAAGCTGATATATGTGCATTTTGAATATCTGTGATCAACATGTGCCCAGGACTATGCGTAATACAAAAATCGGGGGCTGCATTTGCTATGGCTATTTGAGGGGTGACACCACAGGCCCAAAAAACCGGTACTTCGCCGTCTTTAATTGTTACAGATTCACCAAAGTTAGGACGGTTTATATCTTTAATGCCGATCGCGGCAGGATCACCAAAGTGGACTGGTGCACCGTGTACATCAGGAAAGCGGCTGCATATTTGAATTGCACGAATAGCGTCTGCAGGTTTCATCGGGCGCATACTGACTACCATGTTTGAATGGAAAATACCGGCACTTTCACAGGGAATGTTCGTCATGTACATAGGGACATTTTTATGTTCAGTGATATTACGTATTTCTATGCCAGCCGCTTTTAATGGTTCTTCGAATGAGAATGAACACCCAATTAAAAAGGTGACCAAATCATCACGCCATTGTTCTTTAATATTGGTCACTTCTTCAATTAGTTGACCATTTTTAAAAATACGATAGCGCGGTAAATCCGTTCGAATGTCTAAATCATGAGCAACATTAGGAATACTTGTGGCCCCAGGCGTCCGGCTGCTTGCTACGATCGGGCATGACTTTTTATTTGCTTGGCAAAACTGTAAAAAATCAAAAGCATACTGCTTTGGCAGAATCACTAAATTAGCCTGCACAAAGCCGGGAACAAACCCAGATGTATGACCGGTGTAATCTTCGTTCCGGATCATATTTCGAATAGCGTAAGGCGTAGTAAGTGATGCGTTATGTTGCATAGTATCCTCGTAAACTTTAGTTGTTATTTATGCCATTAACAGTAACAGGCAAAGTACCTTGTGCTGGCTTCTCACCAACTAGTACTTTAGCAAGAGCTGTAAAAGCTGGCCCTGCTACTTTAACACTATTATCAACATCTATGTTATACGCATAAGTTGCTAAAATTGCATCTGCATATTGGCCAAATGTGGCAATATCATACGGTGCCCGCAAGCTTATGAAAATGGTTTTCTTATCAGCCAGTTGTGCCTGCTTTAGTAACCTCTCAAGTGCAGGGCCTTGCTCTGCTTTGGCAATCGCGAAGCTTGGGTTGTCTGACAGATCATCCATACCGCCTACTTCAACCGCACTTTGATTTGGTGAAGCATTGCCAGCGATAATAATATCAGCATCATTAATTGCTTTTAAGGTTGCAATAGGTTCAAACCCTTGCAAGCTTGTACAGCTAAATGAAATTGGGTGCTGCGAGTTTGCTAAAAGTGCTTGCTGTAGTGCGATACACTTGCGGGTATCAGGCATAATGATATGCACTTTACTATTTGCACTTAGCTTTATTGGTAAAGTCCGCTTGTCATTTTTAACCTCTGTAATCGCTGCGAGGGCAAGCTCAGCTTCTATTTTTCGATGACTTTCATCACCGAGAATTAGTTGCGCTTTTTGCATTGCAAGTGACTCGTTAAGCTCAGTTGTTAATTTAAACTTACTTTTTAAATTAATGATGCGCTGCGCCGATGTGGCGACGTCGTCGGCGTTTAAATTACCTTTTTTGACTTCGCTGACTAAGCGAGCTATAAGTTGATCAAGTACCACTAAATCTTTTGGGCTGCGAATTTCAATTGGCATTAGTGCAATATCGACACCCGCCGCAAAGGTATTAACAACCGCTTCGATAGGCTCAAAAAAGTGGCTAATACCAGCCATGTCGAGTGCATCTGTGATCACGACACCTTGATAACCCATTTCATCTCGTAATAACTCAGTGATGATTTTATGTGACATAGTGGCAGGTTTTATCATGGTCTTGCCATCTTTGCTCACAAAGGTGCTGCTATCAAGCGCTGGGTATTGAATATGCGCAGTCATGATCATACCTGGGTTTTGTTCTTTAATAATGCGTTGAAATGGCGGTAAATCTTTTGCCCAGATAGTTTCTTTATCATGCATTACTTTTGGCAAGCCGGTATGACTATCGACGTTTGTGTCGCCGTGTCCAGGAAAATGCTTGAGTGACGTAATTACGCCGTTGCCTTCAAACCCAGCGACTTGAGCACCGCCTAAAATGCTCACGAGTGTTGGATCTTCGCCATATGAACGGACATTTATCACTGGATTATCAGGGTTCATATTAACGTCTACTGTGGGGGCGTAATTTACATTAACGCCGAGCGCTTTTAGCTCATCAGCAATTACTTGAGCCGACTCAGTAGCAAACTTGGTGCCGTGTACTTTATAACTTGCCCCAATAGACATATTACCTGTGAATGACGTTGCAACATCGCGAGGAATACGGGCAACACGGCCACCTTCTTGGTCAATTGAAATGAACAGTGGGGCACCTAAGCTTGATTTTGCAGCAGCTTGTTGCATAGCATTATTTAATTTTACGACTTGCGAAATACTATCAATATTTTCTGCAAATAAGATAACACCACCAATATTGTGTTTAGTGATCACTTTGGCTAAATCTGCTGGCAACTCTGTAACAGCCTGACGGCATTTCTGCTGTGAATCTTGCTCACAATAATAACGAAAATCGAGCATCAGCTTTTGGCCAAGCTGTTGCTCTAGAGTTAAATTTGTCGCTGCAAAGGTCGATTTCATTGGTAATAAACACCCTAATCCAAAGATAATTGATGATATGGCAAACTTATTTAACACAGTAGGCTCCAAAGCTGAATTGCTTATTTTGATTGTGAATATTTTATTCCTGATGGTAATGCCATTTCGGACTAAAAGACAACTTATTTTTATCACCCTAACGGTTTTTTTTCTAAACTGCAAAAACCACAGACGAATTACAGTATTGCTTGATCCCTACGTAATTATTAAGAATTAATCGTTATTAAGATAGAAAAACACGCTTATATGTTTTTTTATTAATGGTAATTCGCCCATGTTTCAAGTAATAATATATTCCATGTTACTTGGTGGGTCGCCAAGTGAGTCAACTAACTTGTATGCAAAGGGGCGAAGCAATGGCAACGGCATTGACACTATTTCAACAACAACTCAGTGAAAAGCTGCCAGCATCTGCATTTATTGAAGATTACGCTAGGCGCTATGCTTTTGGTACTGATGCCAGTTTTTACCGCTTAGTACCAAAGTTAATCGTGCTGGTTGCTGATCAACAACAAGCGCAACAGGTTATTAGTGCCGCTGCGTCATATAAAATCCCGATTACATTTCGTGCTGCCGGTACTAGCTTGTCGGGCCAAGCGATTACAGACTCAGTTTTAGTACTGCTCGCTGATTCATGGTCAGGCTATGAAATTGAAAACCAAGGTCACAGCATCCGCTTAGAACCTGCAATTATAGGCGCTCGAGTTAATCAGTTATTAGCGCCATTTGGTCGCAAAATTGGCCCTGATCCCGCCTCCATCAATAGTTGTAAAATTGCCGGAATGGCAGCTAACAACTCTTCAGGTATGTGTTGCGGAGTAGCTCAAAACAGTTACCACACAGTAAAAGACATGACCTTAATCTTCGCTGACGGAAGTGTGCTCGATACCCGTTGTGAGCAAAGTCGTAATAATTTTTTACAAACCCATCAGCAATTTATTAGAGACATTGTCGACCTAGCCCAGCAGGTCACTAATAATCCTCAGTTAGCGCAGCGTATTGCGCATAAATACCGGTTAAAAAATACTACGGGTTATGGCTTAAATGCGTTAATTGATTACCAAGATCCCATTGAAATTATAAAACATTTAATGATTGGCTCCGAAGGAACGCTCGGGTTTATCGCCGATATTACCTATCATACCGTCGTAGAACATGCCCATAAAAGCAGTGCGTTTATCATTTTTGATGATATAAGCCAAGTCTGTGAGTTGGTAAAGCAACTTGCTGACTTAGATGTTGCGGCTGTTGAACTACTGGATAAGCGCTCGCTAGTATCGGTTGCTCACCATGACATTATGCCTAAAGAAGTACACAGCTATCCGGCGGAGAGCGCGGCATTACTCATTGAAGTACGCGCTGAAGATGCTGCTAAGTTAGTTAATTTGCAACAACAAGTTGATGAATTAGTAGCCGAATTTAGCACCCATCAATTAGCAACAATGGCGTTTTCAACGGATGTGAAACGCAATGCCTTATTGTGGAATATTCGAAAAGGCACATTTCCGGCCGTGGGCGCGGTGCGTGAAAATGGCACCACAGTGATTATTGAAGATGTTGCGTTTGAGCTGGATGTGTTAGCGCAAGGCGTGCATGCACTGCATCAATTATTTGATCAATATGGCTACGATGAAGCGATTATTTTTGGCCATGCCCTCGCCGGAAACTTGCACTTTGTATTTACTCAAGCCTTTGACACTCCCGCGCAGGTAGCACGGTATGAACAATTTATGCAGGATGTATCGCAGTTGGTTGCTGTTGAACTTAATGGCTCACTAAAAGCAGAGCACGGCACTGGACGTAACATGGCACCGTTTGTTGCGACAGAGTGGGGCGCTGATGGTTTTGCTATAATGCAGCGTATAAAGCAATTATTTGATAAAGAGCATATTTTAAACCCTGGGGTGATCATCAATGCGGATGAGAATTGTCATATTCAGCATTTGAAAACTATGCCCAGTAGTGACGACATCATCGATAAATGTATTGAATGTGGTTTTTGCGAAACCGTGTGCCCATCAAAAGGATTAACACTTACTCCACGCCAGCGGATCACTTTATGGCGACGTCGTACAGAGTTAGTGAATACATTAGCGAAAACCGATGATCTAAGCGCTAAGCAGCAACTTAATCGGCAGTTAAAAAGTATTGAAAATGATTTTCAGTATTTAGGCATCGATAGTTGCGCGGCGACCGGATTATGCGGCATGAAGTGCCCAGTTGGGATTAACACTGGCGAATTTATTAAGTCGTTACGAGCAACGCAGTTAACGAATAATAAAATGGCACACCATGTTGCCAATTTTGCGGTAAAACACTTTGCAGTACTAGCTAGTACTGCACGCTTTGGCTTAACCAGTATGGCTGCAATACGTAAAATAGTTGGTGCGCCAATGCTGCGTAATTTAAGTAAACCAGCTAACAAGCTGCTGGGTACTCCCCTGTACTATTCAGCTTGGCCGCGAGGTGAACAGCCAATCAATCGTAACAATATAACCCCCTCGCAGCTTGATAAAGTCGTCTACTTGCCCAGTTGTGCCAGTCGTGTTTTCGCAGCAGATGAAACTGCGAAAGATCAACGCTCAATCATGCAAGTTATGCACAGTTTAGCTAATAAGGCAGGGATTGAGCTATTACTACCTGCGCAAGTTAATGAACTATGTTGTGGTATGCCATTTGCCAGCAAAGGGCTACCCGAACAAGCGTCTAGCAAAGCAGAGCAGTTATTAGCAGTTGCAGAGCAACTGTCTGAAAATGGTCGTTATCCGATTATTTTTGACGCAAGCCCATGTGCCCTCACCACCTCGATAGTTGCGCAACAGCGTGGTTTAACTGTGCTTGAAAGCGCAGAATTTGCATATCAATACTTACTTCCTAAACTCACCGTAACAGTGCAATCAGAGCCTGTGATGTTACACGTTACTTGTAGCAGTAAACGCCGAGGTAGTGAGCAACAGCTTGTTGATGTTGCTAAGGTATGCAGTAATAAAGTGATCATTCCAGCGGATATAGAATGCTGTGGTTTTGCCGGTGACAAAGGCTTTAACTTACCAGAGCTTAATGCTAATGCGTTAAAAACGTTACGCAGCCAAGTACCTGCAAATTGCGATATGGGGATCTCTAATAGTCGCAGCTGTGAAATTGGTTTAACTCAACATAGTGGCGTGAATTATCAATCAGTACTGTATTTGTTAGATAAAGTGAGTCAAGAAGCCTCCTAGAGAGGCTTATACTTTCCAAAAGATGCCGCGTTTATAGCATGCAAACATGACTAAATATGAGATAAGTAAAAACAACAGCGAAAAAGCAAATGAGCCTAAGTAATTACCCATCATAGGCTGTAGCAAATTTGTATAAATAACGCCTTTTAAGTTACTGTCGCCAATGGGGATCATAATAAGAATACGCGCACTTACACCGGCAAACATAAAGAATAAAATCGCATTTGCGCCAAATACTAAGAATGGCGCACTCCATAAGCGAATTTTACGGATATCGAGAATATAACTACAGAGCGCATAGCATAACATCGCCAGTCCTGAGCTTATCATTACATAACTAGGAGTCCATAGAGCCTTGTTTATAGGGGTTATAGATGAAAGTGAGTACCCGCAAATAATGGCTACCATTGCCACAATGATAAATACTTTGATTTGTTTATTAAGATTTTTCTCAGCCCTTAAATAGAATCCGCAGAGTACCCCTGATAACGCTGTAGCAATGGCTGGTAATGTTGAAAGTAGGCCTTCTGGATCAAAAGCAAATGGTTGCGCGTTGCCATAATAAACATGTTTAGCTCCGAGCAATAGATTATCAAACCAAGCACTGAGATTATTGCCGTATAACCAAAGTCCTTGCACTATTTCACCATTAGGCAATGAGTAAGGTGTATACATCATCAAGGCACTGTAACCGGTTAGTAAGCTAACAAAGGTAAAAGTAATATGCTTTGGTTTTAAATAAAGATAACAAGTTAATGCGATAATATAAACTAGGCCAATTCGCTGCAACACACCCATCACTCTGATACCTAATAACCGCTCATCTACCCAGCTAAAATTAGGATCGCGAAAATTATAATAAAACAGTGCCAAGAACCAGCCTAATGCAATTAGCTTTACTGTTCGTATCATACCTGATTTTAGTATACTGTATTGACTTACGCCTTTTGCACGCATTGCAGATACTGATAGTGTGATCGATATCCCAACAATAAAAATAAAAAATGGGAAAATTAAATCAGTCGGTGTAAGGCCATGCCAATGCGCATGTTTAAGCGGCCAGTACATGTATGACCAACTTCCGGGGTTATTAACTAAAATCATCGCGGCGATTGTGATCCCCCGCAGTACGTCTAGAGCAAGCAGGCGATGGCTTGGTAATTTATTTAATATTGTTTGGCAATGATTGGGCAACATAGTTATTATTATTTCAATTAAAGTTGTCTTATTGTAATAATTTATTCCTTTTAAGCAAGCTGTTAGTCATCGCTTTTTGTTAGAATAGTAAGTACCTTATATTGGTTTTCATATAAAGGATTGATAATGATTAAAAAATATTCACTAGGTGGCTTAGCTTTACTATTAGTAAGCCCACTGACGGTAGCAAAAACAATTTATGCTGATGTACAAGTTACGCCACTAAAGCCATTAAAAAATCATACAGTGTGGGTACGTGCTAACCAAAATACTCCTAAGTATCCTATCGCGCTTGCGAAAAGTGGCGTAAGGGGGTGTGTGGTTTACAGTTTTGACGTTGATCAACACGGTGATATGAATAACATTGAACTAATGGCAGCGGTGCCAAGTCGAGGTTTAGCAAAAGAAACTAAGAAATTACTGAAAAGTTGGCACTGGCAAGTTGCAGAAGGACAACAAGCTGCGCTTGAACATAAAGTCATTCGGCTAGACTTTTGTATAGGGGGGGATAGCGAAGATCAAGCCCAACAACAATGTATTGCACAGTCAAAGATGAATTGTGCAGTTTAAAAAGTACCAAGCCTACAGTGATACCAAGTAGCTACAGGCTTGAATAATTAACTCTACACTTAGGTTTTCCAGCTAACTTACCTGTTTAGTGATGATGATATGTGGCAATACATTGTCTAAGTTCGTTTGTAATTTAGCGTCAATTTTATACACTTCATTTAAGCGTGCCTGAGTGAGTACTTGTTGTGGCGAACCCGCAGCGACAACGCGCCCTTCATTAAGCATATAAATCCGATCAGCAAAACTTGCTGCAAGGGATAAATCATGCACAACAGCGACTACTCCCGCTCCTTGCTCGGCAACCAAGCGTGCTTGGTTCATTACCTCATACTGATGATATAAATCCAAGCTGGAGGTTGGCTCATCAATAAGTAAATAAGCACTTTGTTGATTAACTAAACTCGGTTGTAATTGACATAGCACCCGAGCAAGTTGGGTACGCTGTTTTTCCCCGCCAGACAGTCGAGTAAAACATTGCTGCGCTAAATGACTAATCCCCAAAGCTTGCATAGCATTATGAGAAAATCGCTTTAATGCTAACGAACTTTGCTGCTCTTGATGTGCAAAGTGAGCCATATCAACAACTTCATTAACGGTAAATGGAAAGTCTAATTCATAATTTTGTGTCAATACTGCCCTGAGCGTAGCAAGCTCTGTGATTGTATACTCTGCTAAAGCGCGTTGATTTATACTCACAGTCCCATGTGATAAAGGAATATCACCACATAGCGCTTTGAGGAGTGACGATTTACCTGCGCCGTTAGGACCGATGATCACCACCACTTCATAGGGTTTTACAACAAAATCAACATTATCTAACAGCACTTTCTGGCCTACAGTGGCACTAAGTTGGTTGCCCGTTAACATGACTTATCCTCGTTGTTGGTAAGTTTTTAATAACATGATTAAAAAGAATGGCCCGCCAATGGCGCTAGTGATCAGGCCTATTGGCACTTCTGCAGGGAGTATTACTGTGCGGGCAAATAAATCAGCTAACCCGAGCATTAATGCGCCACCTAGAATGCTGGCAGGCATTAAATAGCGGTGATCCGGGCCTAATATTAAACGTACAATATGCGGCACAATAAAGCCTACAAAACCAATGATCCCGGTAATGGCTACAGCCGCGCCGGTACAAAGAGCAGTGTAAATAAACACCTGCTTTTTTAATTTAGTGACATTAATACCTAAATGCTTTGCTTGTGCTTCACCTAATAAATATAAATTAAGTGGTTTTGCTAAGCGGAGTAAACCGATACAGCAAGCGATGATAATACACAGAGTAGGTGTCATCATCGCAAAGTGATTACCTGCCAGTGAGCCCATACTCCAAAATGTTAAATCACGTAATTGTTGATCATTGCTTATTAAAGTTAAAACACCAATCAATGAACCGACAATTGCGTTTACAGCAATACCAGCGAGTAATAAACTAATAATAGTAAATTGACCACTGTGTGCACTTAGACGATAAATAAATACACAGACACCAATACACCCTAAAAAGGCGCCAACAGGCACGGCATAAATACCAAAACTGTCACTAAAATTAGCAAATATGCTAGTACCGAGTACGATAGTAGCTACAGCGCCAAGCGCGGCACCACTTGATACACCAATTAATCCGGGATCTGCTAGTGGATTTCTAAATATTGCCTGCATAGCAGCCCCACATGCCGCTAAACCTGCTCCTACTATCATGGCGAGCACAATACGCGGTAAACGGATTTGCCAAATAATGGCGTGTTTAAGTTGATCTTCAGCGGTTTGATTAATAATCGCAATAATTTCACTAATGCTGATTGTGACTCCACCTTTACTCAACGCAATAAAGAACATCACAATACAGGCAATAAATAACGCGGGGATGGCAAAGCGGCGCTGCTGTTGTTGAGTGATTAAAGTACTACCAAGTGCCAACATAGTTACAGTTCGCCTTGCTTTTTAGTCACGTTTTGGGCCGTTTGTAAAAACCGGAATTGATAGCCTGACGGTAACTGTGCTTGCGGGTAAAACGTATGAGCTAATTCAACAACTGCTTGCGGTGTACGCGGGCCCATGCCCAGTAAGTAACTGCCGTCAAAGCTATAAACCTGGCCATTTTTGACAGCGTTTGAATATTTAAAATGGGCGAGCTTTTCTATTTTAGGCAGTGGATCATCACCATGGCGGCCCATCGTGATAATTACGTCAGGATTGAGCGCTGATGCCGCTTCACTCGACAGTGGCTTCCAATTAGTGATTTCTGATGCAGCTAAGTTAATACCACCTGCCGCGCTGATCAGTTCATTCGCAGATGTATCAGCCCCAGCAACAATAGGCTGACCACTGCGCACGCTAAGCACAAACAATACCTTAGGTTTAGTACTGGCCTGCTGAAGGAGATAGGCAAGCGCATTACGGTCAATTTGTAATGATTGCGCTAACTGCTCTCCTTTAGTTGGCACGTTTAATAGCTGGGCAATTTTTTTAATCTTGTTTTCAATGCCTAAGAAATTATCGTGCGCATCTAAAATTTGTAAATTAATACCTGTTTGTTTTAATTGTTCGACAACTTTTTTAGGGCCAGTGTCTGATTCACCCAGTACTAAATCAGGGTTTAACGACAAGATACCCTCGGCGCTTATTCTGCGCACGTAACCGATTTGTGGTTTTTCTGTGGCTGAGGCTGGATAGACGCTAGTGCTATCTACCCCAATGATACGTTGCTGTTCATCCAGCGCATAAATGATCTCTGTGATTGAACCTCCCGAAACCACAACACGTTGTGGGCCATCAAGTTGCGCTGCAGCACTAAAAAATGAGCTGACAATAAGCGTAGTCGTAATTAAAAAAGTGCAGAGGGGTTTCATAACTATTCCAATGTTGATATTATTTAATGTAAATATTAACAGTTCGCATTTGCATTTAAAAGATATGAAAATTATTATTTTCCTTATACTATCTATTGGCTGCCATTTAGCGTGGTTGTTGTATCATCCACTGGCTTTTTTGCAGATGCAATTTAACCAGACTCAGCCTGCACAACGGATAGCGGTAAAGATCATTACCTCACAGCCATACGCCCCGCAGCAAGTGGCACGTAAGCCAAAGCCGATAATCGAGAGCCAAGACACGCCCAGTACACAGTTTAATGCGAAAAAAGTACGTATGAAGGCAGAATCAAACCAGCCTCATGTTACCAAGTTAGCGCCAGTAACAGAGCCAAAGCCAAAACCGCTACCAAAAGAACCTGAAATAACCAAACGAGCAAAAGTATCAGATCAAGTCACTAAAGTAGCTCCTGAACAACAGCAAGTAGTGAAACCAGCGCCGGCTTCAAGTGCGCCTGTGATTGCAGCGCAGCACTCATTAAAAAATCAAATTGTTGAAGTACAGACATTACCGCTATTTAAAGCCCCACGACCTGCGCTTAATTATCCATTGCGAGCTAAACGACGCGGTTATCAAGGGGTAACAATATTGCAAATTGAGCTGGATGAGCATGGCCTAATAACTAATTTGAGAGTGTTAAAAAGTAGCGGTTTCACCGAGCTGGATAAAGCAGCATTGAGCAATGCATCATTGTGGCAGTTTCACCCCGTAATGCGTGATAATCATAACGTAAAAGCACGTTTTAGTGTGCCGATAGAGTTTTCTTTGCGTTCATAGCGCATCAATAAAAGAGAGAAAAATATGCAAGATCTATTTACTGCTGTAGGCATAATGGCCTGGCCATTATTTGGGGTATCAGTATTGGCTTTAGCCATTGTACTGGAGCGTATTACCTCATTTAGTTTGGGTTGGGTGCATTTACAACAAATAAAACAGCAGAACAGCGACTTTAACCAACAGTTGCAGAAAAAGACGCAACCAGAGCAGCGTGAACAGTGGTGCCAATTATACCTACAAGATTGTTTAGCAAGCTGGCGTAAAAGGCTAACAATATTAAGCCTATTAGGTACGTTAAGCCCATTAATGGGGCTGTTGGGTACCGTGTGGGGGTTAGTGCTGATGTTTAGAAAAATAGCGCAAACTCAGCAAGCGGTAACTCCAGCATTACTTGCTGATGGGCTATGGGAAGCTATGTACTCTACGATGGCAGGACTTATGATAGCGATCCCATGTTTATTGCTAAGTGGCGTATTTAATACCGTATTAGAACGAATGCAAACCGATTTAACTCGGATCATTAATCACCTAAATTACCAACTATGTTTTGATGAAGCTGCTAATGCTTGAGTTACCACAAAAACCCAGTAACAGCCCGCTAATGCCTGATCTGACAGCATTAATAGATGTATTGTTTATATTATTAGTATTTTTACTGCTAACCGCTGCAGTTAAATTAGAAATGTTGGACGTGGCGCTCCCTGAAGTGGGTAGTGATAACCAAGCTCCACTTGAGCAACAAAAAGCAATCGTGCTGAGTGTTAAATACACTGATCAACAGCTTATTTATGCTTTAGCAAAGCAGCCATTTAGCTCTCTTAATGAAGTGGTAGACGCCTTACGCGAAAAAAAATCCCAACAAGGTGTTTATCTTGCTATTGATCAACAAGTTCCCAGTGGTGACTTGGTTAAGTTATTGGCGGCACTTTCTAAAGAAGATCATAAAATTGCAAATATATTAATAGAAGGTGAATAAAAATGATTATCATTTAATATTGTTTTTGCTATAGTGCCGTTGCTTAAAGTTGGTACGCATTGGTGATGTAGGGGCTAAACCAAGCGTATTTTTATAATTAAAATACTATATGGAGCGACACATGCGCCTTTCAAAACTGGCTCTATGCCTTGCCAGTGTATCATTACCTGTTATGGCCGAAACAACCTCAGCCGATCAACCTCTACTCACAACATCACTTGATGCAATTACAGTGACGGCCACGCGAACACAGAAAACCGCGCTAAACTCTGCACAAGCCGTCAATGTGATCACCAGTGAGAACATTGAGCAGCTTTTATCAACCACTGTATTCGATAGTTTAATAGCAGTCCCTAATGTAACAGCCACTGGTGGGCCTCGCAGTGGCGGACAAAAATTTAGTGTCCGTGGTTTTAACGACGCCGAAGATGTTTTAGTGAGCGTTGATGGCGCCATTCAAACATTTGAAAAATACCGTATGGGGAGTTTCTTCGGTGATGCAGAGCTCTACCGCTCAGTAAGCATTAAACGTGGTCCAAGTACTGTACTACATGGTGGTGGAGCACTCGGTGGTGTGGTCGAAATGGAACTCAAAGATGCCAGCGATTTTTTAGCACCCGAGCAAACTGCAGGGGCTAAAGTTAAGTTAGGCCATCATGGTAACAATAATGAAAATAATGGCACTGTATACGCTTATGCTCGCCCGACAGAGTCACTGGATTTATTGGCATCGTATGTAAAACGTGAAAGTGATGATTTTGAACTTTCAAATGGACAAACACTTGAAAACTCGGCGATCGAAGCAGAATCTATCTTGCTCAAAGGCGAATATTACTTAATGGAAAATTCGTTATTTGGGTTGTCGTACACGCAAAGTGAAGATGCTCAGCGTACTGAATTTAATACTACCGATCCCGGTGCATGGGGGACGGTATACCGTGTTGTTAAGCAATCAGTGACTAACCTGAGCTATGAATTAAACCCCGCCAATAACCCATACGTTGATTTAACGGTACGGCTAGGGAATACCCAAAGCCATGTTACCGAAAGCGATGGCCAAGGAATGCTTGAGGATTACATTGGTGTTGAATCTCACTACGAGTACAATATAAACACCCTAGATATTATGAATACTAGCGTGCTGGGTATGCATGCGCTCACTTATGGGGTGCAATACTCAAATAAAGAGCGCCTAGGTGAGAAGCAAAGCTATCCGTGTGTAGAATACAATCCGCAAACATACGCGTGTTTAGAGTACGCAAGCGACCTGACGTATAGCGAAATGGGGTCGCAACCTGGTGGCGAACAAAAACGTCTTGGTGTGTACATTCAAGATGAATTTACATGGCAGGCATTAACGTTAACTGGTGGAGTTAGATACGAAAAGTACCGTACTACGCCGACAGAAATGTTTGATAGTCGTTACCCAGAATTAGACACAAAAGTAGAGCATTCAAAAGTCGTCCCAGCGTTTACTGCCAATTATCAATTCACAGAGCAATTTGCCTTGTTTGCCAGCTATCAAGAAGGTTTTAGAGCGCCATTAATTGATGAATTATACGACTTGTACAATGGTCGTAATCCAAACCTTGAGTTAGAAACTGAAAATAGCCAAAACCAAGAAATTGGTATGAGCTATCAAACTCGCAATGTGTTTTCAGACGTTGATTCATTAACTGGCCGTGTCATTTATTTTGATACTCAGGTTGATGACGAAATACAGTCAAACACAAGCTCAGTGACCAACCCAGCCCCAGCACCACGTTATAACAACAGTGGTGAAAATGATCGTGATGGCTTTGAACTTGAGGTGAACTATGCCCACAGAGTGGGTTACGTGAATATTTCATACAGTGAGGTTTCAGGCGAAGACAAAAACGGTGAGCCGCTTTGGTACTTACCGGCAAACAAGCTGTCAGTTAGTGGCGAGTTGATGTTTTTTGATGATGCGTTGAGAACTGGCATTAGCATTCAAGATGTTGCTGCTCGAACGCTTCTTGCGTATGACAGTGCTAGCAGTTCATATCAAGAAACCGAACAAGCCAGTTATACCTTAGTGGGCCTGAATGCGAGCTGGGATATTAATGACAACTGGAATGCTCGTTTAGCTGTCGATAACTTATTTGATAAAGAATACCAAGTGATGGCAGGCACCGGCGGTGCAATTGGTGATTACGGCGTGGGCCGCAATATCAAAACACAATTGAGCTTTAAATTTTAATAACTTGGCTATGAGTCTGCTCATAGCCTAGGAGCATACTATGAATATATTAAAAAATTACCGCCAGTTATTAATGCAAGAACCAACGATTCGTGCCGTTGATGCCGCAAAGCAATTACAAATAACGGAAGCACAATTAATTGCTGCGCAGGTTGGTGATGGTGTTACACAACTTAATATCACACACCTTGAAGGTATTTTAAAAGGGTTTAAAAAGCTGCAACATGTTATGGCACTGACTCGTAGCGCCCATATAGTAAGCGAAATCTCAGGTTGCTATGAAAAAATCTATTGCTCAGAACGCAATGGCATTAAAACAGCTATTGCTATTAATCCCGGTGGCATAGATTTACGCTTATTTATCTCTAAATGGCATAGCGCATTTGCTGTACAGACTAACCCTAAGTACAGCAGCATCCAGTTTTTTGATCAGCATGGCACTGCAGTCCATAAAGTGTTTACTACAGAGCAAACAGATATGGCAGCATTTGAGCAGTTAGTAACGCGTTATAAATCGGCAAAGCAAAGCACCGAGTTAGCTATTCTAGCGCCAGAGATTACTGTTAATGAATATAAACCGCTGCCCGAGATAGATATTCAAGGCTTTCGGGAAGGGTGGAAAAATTTACAAGATGTACATCAATTTCCAGCCTTATTAACTAAATTCGCAGTTAGTCGCACACAAGGACTGGAAATAGCAGGAAAGCAATGGGCGCAAGAAGTATCGCCTGATTGCTTAACCGAGGTGTTTGAAACCGTTCGTGATCAACAAAGTGAGTTAATGATTTTTGTTAATAACCATGGCGCAGTACAAATTTACTCAGGTAAATTACAGCACTTAAAACAAGTAGGTAAATGGTATAACGTCCTTGATAATGGCTTTAATTTACACCTGCTAACCGACCAGTTTAGTCGAGCATTTGTGGTTAAAAAGCCAACGGATAGCGGTGCTACAGAAGTTCACTCAATTGAATTTTTTGACAGTCATGGTAATACCACAATGACGTTATTTGGCCGACGTACAGAAGGTAAAGTGCAATCACGGCAATGGGTGGCACTGTGCAACAGGTTACGTGAGCAGGAAATTGCGGCTTACGCATAATCTCTGCGTAGGAATAATTTATTGGCAATAGTTTTTAATTATGTAATATTAACAACCAGTTTTAATTATAAAAGCCAATACAATGCTGTTAAATATTAGTTTTAAAGTTGTGTCATTGCTTGGAGTATGCGCTTTAAGTAATGTCGCAATAGCGAATGAGCCACATAATCCGCTTAGCAGCGTCGACCAATATGACCGCAGTGAGTTTGTTGACGTTGCTACTTTAATACCGACCGCTTTATTCGACATTCGTTATTTTAGCGGGCAAAATTTTGTTGGTGAACCTATCACAGGTTATCAAGCCGCTAAATGCTTACTGCATAAAACTGCCGCTGAAGGCCTTGCAAAAGCGCACACTCAGGCACAAAAAGCGGGATACAATTTTAAAATCTACGATTGTTATCGACCACAGCGTGCTGTTGATCATTTTGTGCGTTGGGTAAAAGACGAAGCCGATACCAAAACCAAAGCGGCGTATTACCCTAACTTAGGGAAAGATCAGCTACTCGGTGGCTACATCGCCGCGAAATCAGGACACAGCCGAGGCTCAACCATAGATCTCACTTTAACTGATGCAAAGGGTGAAGAGCTGCACATGGGATCATTATTTGATATGTTCGATCCGCTCTCAAATACAGACGATCCACGTATTACAGAAGAACAAAAAGCTAATCGCTATAAATTAAAAAATATTATGATTGCCGCAGGGTTTTCACCCTACTCAATGGAGTGGTGGCACTTTACTTATAAACCGCAAGCCTACCCAAATACTTACTTTGATTTTGTGGTGCAATGAAGAAAATAAGCGAGCTGATAAGCAAAGTTCAACTCGTAACTCGTTTCAATTAGCAACCAAGGGGAAAGCTGCGCATGCACTTTCCCCTTGTTATTATCTACTATTGAACGGTCGCCTTTAAACCACGACGTTTTAATAGCGCAGAGGTATCAGGCTCTTGACCGCGGAACGCTTTAAACGATTCCATTAGATCACGTGAGTTACCAACCTCTAAGATTTCTTTACGGTATTTATCACCCATTTTACGGGTTAAACCGCCTTGCTCTTGCACGTATGCAAAGGCGTCAGCCGCTAAGATCTCACTCCACATATATGCGTAGTAGCCCGCAGAGTAACCGCCACCCATTGAGTGTGAGAAGAACGCTGATTTATAACGTGGTGGTATAAATGGTACGTTCACACCATGCTTGGTTAGCGCTTGTTGCTCAAACTTCTCGATATCTTGTAAAGGGGCATCAGCAGGGAGTGAGTGCCATTCCATATCTAAAAGAGCTGCAGCAACGTACTCTAACGTATCGAAACCTTGGTTAAAACTACGAGATTGAATGACTTTAGTGAGTAATTCATCAGGAATTGGCTCACCTGTTTCATGGTGTTTTGCATAGTTAGCGATAACTTCAGGGTACATAGCCCAATCTTCTTCAAACGTCGATGGGAACTCAACGAAATCACGTGATACTGACGTGCCCGATAGAGTCGGGTATTTTACGTTAGAAAACATACCATGTAAGCCATGCCCTAATTCGTGGAAAATGGTGGTAGCTTCGTCATAACTAATCAGCGTTGGCTCACCACTGGCGCCTTTTTGAATGTTCATTACATTTACAACCACAGGCTTTTGCTCTTTTAACCCAGATTGTTTAACAAACGAACTCATCCATGCACCACCGCGCTTACCTTCACGCGCAAAGTAATCAGCAAAGAAAATTGCTAAGCTTTTGCCATCAGCATCAAATAGCTCATAGGCTTTTACGTCAGGGTGATATACCGGTAAGTCATTACGTGGCTTGAAAGTAATACCGTATAAGCGGTTCATAGTGAAAAACACACCGTCTTCTAACACACGGTTAAACTCAAAGTATTCTTTTACTGCATTTTCGTCTAAGTTGTACTTATCTTTACGTACTTGCTCAGCATAGAATAACCAGTCCCATGGTTGAAGTTTAAACTGCTCACCAGAGGCATCGATTTTAGCTTGAATTGCTGCAGCTTCAGCATTGACGTTTTGCATTAACGCAGGGATCATGCTGGCAAACATATCAAATACAGCTTCCGGTTTTTTCGCCATTTGTGACTCTAAACCAAATGCTGCCCAACTGTCGTAACCAAGTAATTTTGCTTTTTGAGCACGTAGCTGGGCGAGCTCAGCGACAATCTCGCGGTTACTATTTTCGCCAGAAAGAGCACGCTCAGCAGATGCGCGCCATACTTTTTCACGTAATTCACGGTTTTTAAGCGCCGCTAAAATTGGTTGGCGCGTTGTATTGGTGATTTTTATTAGGTATTGACCTGGGTGGCCAGCTTCTGTTGCTGCGTTTGCTAATTGCTCAATTTGACCCGCAGGTAAACCTTCTAGCTGCGCTTTATCTGCAACTAATACAACATTACTCTTAGTAAGTGCTAATAAGTTTTGTGAGAACTGCGTGGTTAAGCTTGAGTGCTTGGTATTGATATCACGAATTTGTTGTTTTTGCTCTTCGTTTAATTGCGCACCTGCGCGTACAAAACGTTTGTAATAAACATCGAGTAAGCGGGTTTCTTCAGCGCTCAGTGCGAGTGTATCTGACTCAGCATGAATTGCTGCGACTTTTTCAAATAATGCTTTATTTAAAAAGATATTATCGTTGTGCGCTGCCATTTTAGGCGCAAGTTCTTTTTGTATTTCACGACGTGCAGGGTTTGAATCACTGCCAGCTAGATTATAAAAAATACTGCGTGTGCGAGTTAATAGCTCACCGCTTTTTTCAAGTGCAACAATGGTATTACTAAAGTCCGGTTTTGCAGAGTTATTGATGATCGCTTGTACTTCTGCCATTTGCTCTGTCATGCCTTTATTGAATGCAGGCATAAAGTGCTCGTCTTTAATCGCATTAAAGTCAGGCGTTTCGTATTGTAATGCGCTTTTTACGAACAGTGGATTAGCTGGTTGTACTTGTGCGGCCGTTGCTGTTTGTTCTGTTTGAGTATTAGTGGTTGTTGTTTGAGGTTCAGAACAGGCTGTTAGTAATAACGCTGAACTGATCGCGGTTGCGAGTAAGTGTTTCATTGTTTTTCTCTTGTCAGTTTTTAAAAATTAAATGGTTTTGATATCGTTGTGAGTGCTCAGTTAACTAACACAGTGCTTGCTGTTAGATTAATGAAATTTTATAACAAATGACAGCAGACTGAGATGGATTTGATATCACGAGATGTTTAATAAGTCTAGCATACTGCGGATAACGGCTAATCACCTCATCGGTTGCGATAAGCTGATTAGTGGCTGCGATAAGTGACGAAATTGAATAAAAGTCTGACTGTTGAATAGTGTTTTTGTGGCATGAACTCTATCGTTGTATTGTGTGGTATTAGCCAAAGAGCTGAGGCGATTAATCTATAAAAAGTAAATTGAAATAAATCATAAAGAAGTTGACATAGCCAATTAACTCTATATAGTGGGCCGCAGCTAGAAAGAAAGCATGTAAGCTATAAATCTCCATTTCGATGTTGTATAAGTAATACTTGTAGTACCGTCCTGAAGTTTTTAAAGTACCATCTCATTTTTTGCTACACCCGCTCTTATGAGCAATTTATTTTATTTTTATATCAGGATATTACTATGTCTAACATCGTATCAGGTACAGTTAAGTGGTTCAACGAGTCTAAAGGTTTTGGTTTCATCGAGCAAGAAAATGGCCCAGACGTATTCGCTCACTTCTCAGCAATCAAAAGCGAAGGTTTCAAAACTTTAGCTGAAGGCCAACGTGTAGAGTTCACTCTTTCACAAGGTCAAAAAGGTCCACAAGCTGAGAACATCACTCCAGTTTAATTTTACCTTCTAGGTAGAATAAAAAGAGCAAGCTACGGCTTGCTTTTTTGTGCCTGAAAATTGACGTAATAACTCCTTCCCCCTATATTTAACTATTATCATTCACCTGTAGTGAGACAGGTTATCTTCCGACTTATTTTTCTCGTAGTTAATTTAGTTTTTTCGGCTTTGTGCAGCGCGAAACCACTTATTACTATTTATACTGAGCAATTCCCACCTTATAACTTTTCTAATAAAGGACAGTTACAAGGGATCAACTTAGATATTACCCGTACATTGTGTGAACGCGCGCAAGTAGAGTGTAAGTTTGAATTGCTGCCTTGGTCACGAGCCTATAGTTTAGTACAGCAAAATTCGTTTTCAGGTTTAGTGTCAACTGCACGCAGTGCTGAGCGAGAAGCGTTGTTTTATTGGGTTGGCCCGCTGGTTTCTTCACGGACATTTTTTTATCGTCTTACTGGCAATACACATATCAATCCAACTAATCTTACTCATGTTAGTGACTATAGTTTAGGCGTGGTGAGAGGTAATGTTTATGAAGAGCTCGTGGAGGCGATTGGCTTTAAAGAAAACAAAAACCTCCTAAAAGTTGCGCATCATTATGAGTATATGAACCTTTTTTTTAAAAACAAAATTGATCTAATGCTTGGCTCTGAATTAACGTTAGACTATCAATTACAGCAGTTCGGCCACGGTGGCAAAGAGGTGGTGAAACTTGTGGAGCTGCCAGTGGATGCAGTAAAAGGCAACTATTTAGTGTTTAATAAAGCAATACCTATTGAAATTGTTGAACGTTTTAACCAACAACTAAAACTACTCAAAGAGCAAGATAATTTGGCGCTCTACCGCAACCGGTATATGAAGTAAGCTTGCATAGAGCTAGTTACTGTTCATCAATTGCTGGTATTGTGGTGTGTGCTTAATTTTTAAAAAAGCTTGTTGTAATTCTGCTACCACTTTCTCATCAGTATTTATGTTTGCTGCTAAGTATCCCTCTACCGTTAACCCCTCAATAGCATGAACAAATGTTAGGGCATTTGCGTTAGTCGCTAATTGTTCACTCATTGCAGCAATATAGTTGGCATCATCGATCACTAAATCCACTTTTTTTGCCAGTAATAACTGATATGACTTTTGAATGTCAGTGGTCTGGATCAGCTCGAAGCCGCGCTTTTTCAATATGTCAGATGCAAGGTCATGGCGTTGTGCAGCGATTTTATATTGCTTAGCCTGATCAGTGCTTTCAACGTTTATATCAGTGCGTTCGGTTAGCTTAACAAAACCCATATTAAACTGTGCAACTGGGCCTATCCAATGAAATAGCGCTTCACGCTCAGGTGTACGCGCCATACTATAAATGAGTGTATTACTGTTATGGCTTGCCATTTTGTAGGCACGTGCCCACGGATACATACTGATTGCTGCATCAAGTTGCGCTTGCGAGAGTATCATTTTCACTAGTTGAGTGCTGTGACCGGTTACCTGATTATTTAACAGCATTTGATTCGGTGGTGATAGCTCTGTAACAACGGTTAAGTTTGGCTGTGCAACACTATGAACGCTGATGATGAGTAGAAAGCTGATAAGTAGTCGCATTTATTTACCCAAGTAAGCTCAAGAGTATTAAGTATAACAATAGCAAAGAAAAGGGTGATGAAATTAATAAATTTAACTGCTTAAACGATAAAAGGGCCTTGCGGCCCTTGGTGAAGTATCGTTCAAGTAAGATAGCTCTTTAACCCCTTAAAGGGCTATCCTATTGTTTTGCAACTAAGGCTCATCTCAAAGTTTCTAAGCTAGCGAGAGGAAAAAACCTGCAATTGCGGCGCTCATAAGGTTAGCCATAGATCCTGCTAACACTGCTCTGAGCCCTAAGCGTGCGATATCCTTTCGCCGACTAGGCGCCATACCGCCTAATCCACCTAGTAAAATGGCTATCGATGATAAGTTAGCAAACCCACATAACGCGAATGTGACAATCGCTTGTGTGTGCGTACTTAACGTATCGCGATAATTTATAAAGTCTAAATAAGCAACAAATTCATTCACTACTAATTTTTGACCAATAAAGCTGCCGGCTATAATTGCTTCATTCCACGGTACGCCAAGTAACCAGGCAACCGGTGCAAATATATAACCTAAAATCTCTTGTAGTGTCAGTGTTGGATAATCAAACCAGCCACCAATACCACCTAATAAACCGTTTAAAAGCGCGATTAAAGCAACAAACGCTAATAACATTGCACCGACATTGAGCGCTAAATGCATACCGTTGGCGGCGCCTGATGCTGCTGCATCTATCACATTAACAGGCTTGTCTTCACTTTCTTCAAGATCAGCCAATGTGTCTTTTGGGGTCTCGGTCTCTGGCACAATCATCTTGGCCATTAAAAAACCACCCGGTGCGGCCATAAAACTGGCAGCAATTAAATATTTAAGCTCTACGCCAATAATAACGTAACCGGCCATTACCGAGCCTGCTACAGTGGCTAGACCACCAACCATTACTGCAAACAACTCAGACTTGGTCATCGTTGCTATAAATGGTTTTACTATCAACGGTGCTTCAGTTTGACCAACAAAAATATTGGCGGTCGCTGAGAGCGATTCGGTACGCGATGTTTTTAACAGTTTTTGCAAACCACCGCCGAGGATTTTAATAATCCAATCCATAATGCCAATGTGATAAAGCACTGCAACAAGGGCAGAGAAAAACACAATGACCGGCAACACTTGTACCGCAAAAATAAACCCTAAGGTATCTTGGCTGGCAAGTGAACCGAATAAAAACGATATTCCGTCATTTGCAAAACCAATTACCGATGATACCGCTTTTGACATGCTCACTAAGGCGTTTTTACCTGCTTCAAAAAACAGCACAAATCCACCAATAATAAATTGCATGGCAAACGCAATACCAACCGTTCGTAAACTAATCGCTTTGCGGTTAGTCGATGCCGCAAAAGCAATGCCTAGCAGCACGCACATGCCGACTAAGCTCATAAATGTTGTCATGTTTAGTTATTTCCCGTTGTTATTTTTGCAGTAAATATTTTATTTTACTTTTAATTATATCAATCGCAACACGATTCATACCACCGCGTGTAACCACTAAATCAGCGTTGTGCTTTGAAGGCTCAATAAACTGATAAAACATGGGTCTCACAGTTGCTTGATACTGCTCAACAACGGACTGTAATGTTCTGCCTCGCTGCTCCATATCACGTTGCATACGGCGCATTAGGCAAATATCAAGAGGTGTATCAATAAACACTTTAATATCAAATTCTTTACGTAGCGCTTTATCGCTAAGCAATAAAATGCCTTCCACTATAAGAATTTCAGCAGGCATCACAGTGCGTGTTTTATCACTGCGAGTATGCTGAGCATAATCATAGGTCGGTACTTCTACCGCTTCACCGCTGCGTAATTGAGTCAAATGCTTGTACATTAACTCATGTTCAAACGCATCAGGGTGGTCGTAGTTTGTTTGCGTACGGTGATCAAATGGCAAGTGCGATTGATCTTTGTAATACGCATCTTCTTCGATCACGGCGATAGCGCCTGGTTCAAGCTCGTTAACCAATTCATTATAAATAGTTTGGCTAAAAAGAGATTTTCCCGACGCAGAAGCGCCAGCAATGGCTATTATTGTTCGTGTCACTAAAGTTCTCATCCACACAGAAGGATACATTGTTGGTAGATCACAATAGCAAAAAAGACACGAATAATCTCTCTTGCTTCGTTTTAAGGAGTGAAATTTATAATGTTTAGGTTTTATGAAACAGGACTTATGTCCTGTACGTTAAAAAGCACAAGAATATAAAGTAGCCACATTGGACAGACGAGGTGAGTATGGCAAGAGCAATTATATTGATGGCAGATAGCCTAGGCATAGGTGCAGCCCCTGACGCAGACAAGTTTGGTGACGTAGGCGCGAATACGTTTGCACATCTGCTAAAAGCATACTCAGACGAAACAGGCTCACCACTTTCACTGCCTAACTTATCTTTACTCGGATTAGTTGATGCATGTGAAGCTGCAGGCAATGAACCTTGCCTAGTTAGCGATCGCCAAACGCCGATCGCGGCTTGGGGTTATGCTAAAGAGCTTTCAAGTGGTAAAGACACACCATCAGGTCATTGGGAAATGGCCGGTGTGCCGGTGTTATTTGATTGGGGATACTTCCCTGATACACAACCTTGTTTTCCGCAAGAATTTATTGACGAGTTAATTGCTCGTACGGGAATTCCTGGCATTTTAGGTAACTGTCATGCTTCAGGAACAACCATTTTAGAACAGCTAGGTGAAGAGCACGTAAAAACAGGTAAACCAATCTGTTACACCTCAGCTGATAGCGTGTTTCAAATAGCCGCGCATGAACAAACTTTCGGTCTAGAAAAACTTTATCAGGTCTGCGAAATCACACGGGCGCTGCTTGATGAAATGAACATAGGACGAGTGATTGCGCGGCCATTTTTGGGTTCGACTAATCAGGATTTTGCCAGAACAGGCAACCGTCGTGATTATTCAGTGCTACCGCCAGCGCCAACCTTGCTAGATAAACTAGCAGAAGATGGCGGCGAAGTAATAAGCATTGGTAAAATTGCAGATATTTATGCACACCAAGGCATTACCCAAAAGCACAAAGCCCCAGGCTTACAAAACTTACTAGAAAAAACGTCACAGGTGATGGCGTCAGCGCCTGATCATAGTTTGATATTTACCAACCTCGTTGATTTTGATGAGAAGTTTGGCCACCGTCGTAACCCAGTAGGGTATGCAAAAGCACTGAAAGAGTTTGATGATTATTTACCAACAATTCTTAAGCAGCTTAAACCAGACGACGTACTAATTATTACAGCGGATCACGGTTGTGATCCAACATTCCCGGGCACTGAGCACACCCGTGAATATGTACCTGTACTTGCTTATCGAGCTGGGCTTGAAAATACCCCGCTTGGTGAACGTGCTAGCTTTGCAGACATAGGTCAAACCCTTGCCCAGTGGTTTAACTTACCTGCACTTGACTATGGTGATGGCTTTATTAACAAGCTAACAGCACCAATTGTAAAAGGAAACGAATAATGAGTACTCCGCATATCGAAGCGAACAACGGTGATTTCGCGCAAACGGTATTAATGCCAGGCGATCCACTACGCGCGCAATATATTGCAGAAAACTTTCTTGATGACGCAGTTAAAGTAACAGGCGTTCGTAATATGTATGGCTTTACCGGAACCTACAAAGGTAAGCCTGTAAGTATTATGGGCTCTGGGATGGGGATTCCATCTATGTCAATTTATGCCCGTGAATTGATTGTTAGTTACGGCGTTAAAAACCTTATTCGTATCGGCACCTGTGGCGGTATTGGCAGCGATATTAAAATTCGCGATGTTATTTTTGCCCAAGGCGCCAGCACTGACTCTAACGTAAATCGTGCTCGCGTACGTGGTTATGACTTCTCTGCTATTGCTGATTTTGATCTACTAGTAAACGGCGTTAATGCTGCAAAAGAGTTAGGTATTAAAGCAAAAGTAGGTAATGTATTTACCACCGACACTTTCTATCAAGCTGATAACACCTTTTATCAAGAACTCGATAAACTAGGTATGTTAGCGGTTGATATGGAAACCGCTGGTTTATATGGCGTTGCCGCCGAATATGGCGCAAAGGCAATGGCACTTTTCACTGTAAGTGATCACGTGATCACCGGTGAAGCAACACCCAGCGAAGAGCGTCAAAGCACCTTTAACGAAATGGTGAAGATTGCTCTAGAGTCAGTGTAACTAAACAATGTAAAAAGTTCCTTGGTAACGTATTCACTCGTTTGGAGACACGCCCAAATACAGTGAGACTAACCTCCAAAGCCGCCTAGTAACCCTAGGCGGCTTTTTTTATGAAAACAAGCCGTAAGCTATCAGCTTTCAGCCATCAGATTTTAATACGATCAATAATTCGCAGGCTTGATAGCATTAAGAACTTGACAGAAATTAATGATTTTTTATTTTTTGACCGCTGACCGCTGACCGCT
>NZ_PNDT01000275.1:0-200 GCF_005886375.1 Pseudoalteromonas sp. S1727 | reverse complement strand
GGGACGCCACTTACTTATTTTAAGTAATATATAAAGCAGTGTAATGCCGGACTTTCTATTCGCATGTTATCAAGAGTGCTAACTCTTAAAAATTAACAGTGCTAAATAACATTTCATAGTTATCTTCATTATTTATAAAATAATCACATCTAAATCTTTACTGTAATCCAAGATAAGTTAGAATTTCTGACCGCTGACCG
>NZ_PNDT01000274.1:0-309 GCF_005886375.1 Pseudoalteromonas sp. S1727 | reverse complement strand
GAGTAACTTCGTTTCGGTCACTCGTCACCCTCGTGGCCCCGAGCCTCAAGCTAATTGCTTCAAATAATTATTTGATGTAAAAGGAAACGCCATGAAAGCATATCCATGTGCAAGCATGACTTATCGCGGATCCATGCGCGATATTACTCATCAATTACTTATTTTCCGGGCGTGATGACGGGTGAAGGGTGTTAAATGTGAGTTTGGTGTTTGGTCTTGGCATGTAAAAGGTAGTGACAAAGCTTTTTTAAACTTAGACAGATTTCATTGTTAATTTTTCTTGACTTTGAGATGTAAATTATTGACTCT
>NZ_PNDT01000273.1:0-373 GCF_005886375.1 Pseudoalteromonas sp. S1727 | reverse complement strand
ATAGCTTAAAAGGCAAAATTGCTTATATTAATTACCGTATGAACCGCCATATTGATGGTAACGGCTACGGTCCTGCTGTACGCGCACGCTCAACAGGCTCTGTTGAAGCAGCTAAGAAAGGCGCGATTGGTTATATGATGCGCTCAGTCAGCACTGCCCACCACCGTTTTGCGCATACCGGCGGCAGTCATTACAAAGAAGGCGTAACCAAAATTCCTAATGTGACCATTGCCAACCCTGATGCCGATCAAATAGCGCGCCTTATCGCACTCGGTAAAAACGTCACCGTTAATATCAATGTACAAACAGAAGATCGTGGACAAGGTACTGGTTACAATGTGATCGGCCAGTTCAATGGTACGCAAAACCCAGA
>NZ_PNDT01000272.1:0-224 GCF_005886375.1 Pseudoalteromonas sp. S1727 | reverse complement strand
CACATTAATAGTTAACTATGGTAATGTTTTTTTGAATTGAGGCAAAAGTGGTCATTAAATTTGCTTAGTTTATGTATAAATTACCGGTTTAATGGATTGAGGTGTTACTTTGATTTTTTGAAGGAAGAACTCAATTATATAGTGGACTTATATCAATCAAATAGTCCTGCGCAATTAAATTGTGAACATACGCTCACTTTACAGAGTGAGATCCCCTCCGGTAT
>NZ_PNDT01000271.1:0-286 GCF_005886375.1 Pseudoalteromonas sp. S1727 | reverse complement strand
CATTTTATGTGCTTGAAAGCGAGCAAAGCTGTGCGCTTGGTGCTGCAATTATGGCAGCAGTTGCTGCTGGTGAATATGCAAGCGTTGCAGATGCTCAGCAAGTTATGGCTTCAGCTGTGTGTCATCAATACCTACCGAACCCTGAGCGAGTAGCAGTTTATAACGAACTCTATGCTAACTATCAAGCGTTAGCACAGTATGTTGATGGAGCAAAAGCATGAGCTACACAGAATTAAAGCGCGAAGTATTCGAAGCAAATATGGAATTACAACGTCGTGGTTTGGTG
>NZ_PNDT01000270.1:0-579 GCF_005886375.1 Pseudoalteromonas sp. S1727 | reverse complement strand
GCCGTATGATGGTGAGCGAATGCTTGGGATCCCTGCTGTTATCGACAGAGTGATCCAACAAGCCATTGCTCAAGTGATCAGTCCTTACTTTGAGCCTCAATTTTCACCACATAGTTATGGTTATCGCCCTCATAAAAGAGCCAGTCAAGCAGTGAACCATGTTCAATCTTGTGTTAAACAAGGTTATAAAACAGCGGTTGATATTGACTTGTCTAAGTTCTTTGATGAGGTAAACCATGACATGCTGATGAATCGTATTGGTCGTAAAATCAAAGACAAAGCACTCATGCGCCTACTCGGTAAATACTTACGAGCGGGGATCGCAGAGCGCGAAACGGGTCTGTGGTTTGAGTCAACTAAAGGAGTCCCTCAAGGTGGGCCATTATCCCCTTTGCTTTCCAACATTTTACTCGATGAATTAGATAAGAAGTTAACCTACAAACGCCTTAAGTTTGCACGTTACGCTGATGACATAATCATTTTAGTAAAAACGAAAAGCGAAGGGCTAATAATCCAACGGGAAATTACAGCGTTCATCACTAAGCGATTAAAGCTCAAAGTGAACGAATCGAAAAGTCG
>NZ_PNDT01000269.1:0-478 GCF_005886375.1 Pseudoalteromonas sp. S1727 | reverse complement strand
TACCGATCACTTGATCACCAAGTACTGTTTCACCTTCTGCGTGAATAATCTCACCCATGATGCCGTCTTCTTGAGCAACAACTTCAAGAACAACTTTATCAGTTTCGATGTCAACTAAGTTTTGGTCGCGTGTTACTGCGTCACCTGGTTGAACATGCCAAGTAGCTACTGTCGCGTCTGCGACTGATTCTGGAAGTACAGGTACTTTAATGTCCACTTCTTTACCTTCTGATGCTGGTGCTGATGGCGCCTCTGGCGCGTTTTCTTGTTTAGCAGAAGCCGGTGCAGCTTCGCTCTTAGCGTCTTCACTTGGCGCTGCTGCATCAGCGTCGCCAATAATACCGATCACTTGATCACCAAGCACGGTTGCACCTTCTTCTTGTGAAATTTCAGTGATCACACCGTCATTTGGTGCAACAACCTCTAAAACAACTTTATCTGTTTCGATGTCTACTAAGTTCTGATCACGGCTTAATTT
>NZ_PNDT01000268.1:0-303 GCF_005886375.1 Pseudoalteromonas sp. S1727 | reverse complement strand
TTTATTTTTAATGTACCATGTAAAGAATATACTCCAAGACTCGTTAGCCCAGATATCTCCACCCAACCGCCCTCAACACAGCTTACAGGGCGTGTATTGCTAGCAGAAGATCACCCTGATAATCGCAGACTTATTAGTCGTTTTTTAAAGTCAATGGGTCTCGAAGTGATTGCTGTGTCTAATGGTGAGCAAGCGGTTGAGCAGTGCCTAAGTGAATTTCCAGATATTGTGCTATTAGATATACAAATGCCGGTAATGGATGGTTTAAGCGCGTTTGAACTCTTAAAAAAATGTGGCTTTAAT
>NZ_PNDT01000027.1:0-72190 GCF_005886375.1 Pseudoalteromonas sp. S1727 | reverse complement strand
GTTTACCCAGTGCAAATGCAATAAAAAAGCGCGTTGTATTTAATACATCGCGCTTTTTTGAACTTAAAACTTACCGCTTATAACTTAAAGCTCAGCTCCCAAATCAATGCGATACCACGATCAAACGAATGGCATCTAATTGTAACTGTGCTTTGCCGATATAGTTTTCCAGCTCTGTGCGTTGCTTATCGTAGAAGGTCAGTTCTTCTTCACGAATATTAGGGTTGATCTGTTTAAGTGCCGCTAAACGAGCTTGCTCTTCACTGAGTGATTGCTGCATCTGCTCAAGAGCTGCTGTGCGAATGTCCTCTAACTTAGTTTGTGCCATCTCTTGTGCAGTTTTAAGCATTGGGTGAATCGCACTTTGTAATGCGCCAGCTAGTTTGCTCGCAGTTTGGCGACCTACCGCTGAAAGTTGCTGATTAAAACCATCAAAGCCGACATTATCAGCTAGGTTGTTGCTGGCTTTATCTAACAAAATACGAATTGGCGTTGGCGGTAAAAAACGACCTACTTGCAGTGCTTTTGGTGCCATAGCGGTAGCAACATAAATGAGCTCAACAAAAAAAGTACCAGGGGGTAATTTTTTATTTTTAAGCAGTGCTACTGAGGCGGTTCCAAAGTCATCATCGCAGATCATATCTAAGGTACCTTGTACCATAGGGTGATCCCAACTGATGAAATGCACGTCTTCTTGCGCTAATGCAGTGTCGCGGTCGAAGGTCACTGTCATTCCGTCGTCTTTTAAACTTGGGAATGATGGATTTAACATGTGCTCAGTCGGTTTTAAGATAATGGTATTTTCACCTTTATCTTCTTGGCTAACACCAAAGGTATCAAATACATTGATCATATAACTAGGAAGCTCAAACTGATTGTCTAGTTTCTCAATATCGACAACCAGCGAATCTGCAGCGCCTTGCCCTGAAGAATGTAGCTCTAGCAAGCGGTCACGACCACTTTCCATTTGTTTACGCAGCACGGCGTTTTGGCTGGCAACCTGCTCGAGTAATGGCTCTAGCTCGTCTTCATCACAGTTATGCGCTGCAATAAAATCAAGCAGATCATCTTTGAACTCTTTGTATAATAATTGCCCAGTGCTTGAGGTGGTTTCAAAGGCATCTAAGCCTTCGTTATACCAACGCAGTAATACTTCTTGCGCAGTATTTTCGAAGTATGGCACATGAATGTTGATATCTTGAGTTTGACCAATACGGTCTAGACGACCAATACGTTGCTCAAGTAAATCAGGGTTTAGTGGTAAATCAAATAACACTAAATGATGGGCAAACTGGAAGTTACGACCCTCAGAGCCAATCTCAGAACATAACAGTATTTGCGCATTGTCGTACTCGTCAGCAAAAAACGCCGCTGCACGGTCACGTTCAATAATCGTCATGCCTTCATGGAACACGGATGCTTTGATTGCTTCGCGCTCACGTAATATTTGCTCAAGACTAATGGCTGTTTCTGCTTTAGCACAGATCAGCAGCACTTTTTCGCGTTTTAGGGTTTTTAGCGTGTTGATTAACCAATCTACACGAGGGTCAAATTGTCCCCAGCTGGCGCTTTCACCTTCAAATTCTTGAAAAATCTTTTCTGGGAAAAGGGCACGTTGCGCGCTAAGTTCAGCATTTTGAATGCCGCCCATATTGCCTAATACCGAAATGGCGGTTTTATATTGTTTTGGCATGGCCATTGGATATGCGTGCAGTTTACGGCTTGGGTAGCCATCAATGCCGCTACGGCTATTTCTAAATAAAATACGACCTGTGCCATGACGATCTAATAACATGGCTAAAATTTCTTTACGGGCCGCAGTATCGCCATTTTGTGCTTGTTCAAGAAGTGTTGTGATGTCAGTTTCTTTTAATAGCGCAATTAATGTGGCTTTTGCACTGTCATCAAGGGCCTGCTCTTGCAGCAATTGATTGGCAGCTTCGGCAACATGCTTATAGTTACTTTCTTCTGCAACGAAGGCATCGTAATCATAAAAACGATCTGGGTCGAGTAATTGCAAGCGTGCAAAGTGGCTGCGGTGACCAAGTTGATCAGGTGTTGCGGTCAGTAATATCAGGCCTGGAATATCTTGGCTAAGTTCTGCCATGCGCAGGTATTCAGTGCTAGGCTTACCATTATTAATACTTAAGTGATGCGCTTCATCAACTATTAATAAATCCCAATCAGCCATGGTCGCTTGTTCAAACCAGCGTTTTTTCTTAGCTAAAAATTCAAGACTGGTAAGTACTAATTGCTCAGTATCGAAAACATTCGGTGAGTCAGCAAATGCTTCATCACAACGTTCTTCATCAAAAATAGAAAAGTGCAAATTAAAACGGCGTAGCATTTCCACTAGCCACTGATGCTGGAGGTTTTCAGGTACTACAATCAGTACGCGACTGGCGCGACCACTGATAATTTGTTGATGTAAAATCATCCCTGCTTCAATGGTTTTACCTAAGCCGACTTCATCAGAGAGTAATACGCGTGGCGCAAAGCGTTTGCCAACTTCTTGGGCAATGTAAAGCTGATGAGGAATAAGGCTTGCGCGCTGACCAATTAAGCCTTTAATTGGCGATTGCTGGCGTTCAAACTGGTGTTGCCAGGTTTGATAACGCAATGTGTATCGATCAAAGCGGTCGACTTGGCCAGCAAATAACCGGTCTTGCGGCTTATTAAATTTAATAAAGTGATCTAAAAAGGTTTCTTTTAATTGTGCAGGCTCGCCGTTGTCAACACGGGTGCCGTGATAACAAAGCAGATCACCTATTGTTTCAATTGACTCGACTGTAAGTTCCCATTCTTCAACGCTTTTGATCACATCACCAGGATTAAATGCCACGCGGGTTACCGGTGCTTCTAGCATTGAATAAACACGGTTTTCGCCACTGGCGGGAAATAAAATGCTGACCTGACGGCCTTCTAGGGCAACGACTGTGCCTAATCCTAAATCTGACTCTGTATCACTGATCCAACGCTGACCTAAGGAAAAATTCATATATGTCTCGTCTATGAAGAAAAAGGCGGCTATGTTACCTGTTAGCTAACACCACTGCAAGGTGCGAACTAGCTCACTTTTAATTAATTTATCAACTGTGAATTATTCCTATTTAAGTTGAAGTATTAAGGATTAATTCAAAACAAAAAAAGGTTTGTCATAAAACAGACTTTTATGACATCTAAGCTAAACTTAGATTATACCTTAACAATTAAGTTTTTCAGGGTGGAGCATGCACCCGTTTTATTTTAATTAGTTGGGTATAGCATAAAAATCATAAAACGTAAGGAAAGTGCTATGGAAAAAGCTTCGAACCTTGATAGTAAAATGTATGTGCTAGATACCAATGTATTACTCCACGAGCCCCTCGCTTATTTATCTTTCCAAGAACACGACGTTGTAATTCCTATGACAGTTTTAGAGGAACTGGATCATATTAAAGACCGTAAACACGATGTGAGCCGCGATGCCCGTGTGGCCATTCGTGGTTTGGATGAAGTGCTTAAAGACGCCACCCCAGAGCAAATGCTTAAAGGCGTCGCGTTACCTAGTAATAAAAAAGCGAAAGCGTCTTCAGCAGGCACGCTAATTATTGTTAATGATCATTTATTTGCGGATTCTATTTCTGGCTTACCTGGCAATGAGAATGACCATCGGATAATTAACTGTGCCGTACACCTACAAAAGCAACACGCTCAATGTAAAGTCGTATTAGTAACCAAAGATATTAATATGCGCTTAAAAGCAAAAGGTGCAGGACTTAAATTTGTTGAAGATTACCGCACCGACCAATTGATTGACGACATTGCATTACTCTCTAGCGGCTATAAAAAAATTACCGGGGATTTTTGGCAACATGTGGGGGAATGTGAAACACAGCAGCACGGGCGCGATGCATTTCATAAAGTAGCAAAAAGCTTGATCCCTGATGTCTTTTGCAATGAATATTTATTGGATGACAGTGGCCATTTTGCGGCAAGGGTCAAATCCTACGATGATCAACATATTATGCTCAAAGACATCGGCATTGAGCGGTTGATGCATCAATCAGCATGGGGAGTAAAACCAAAAAATATTTACCAAGGTATGGCGATGGACGCGTTACTCGATACGGGTATTGAATTGGTTATTTTAACTGGCCCCGCAGGCTGTGGAAAAACCTTACTTGCGCTTGCTTGTGCTTTGGAAATGGTGATTGAAAAAGGCATTTACGATAAAGTTATCGTTACTCGTAATACTCCTGAAATCGCTGAATCAATAGGCTTTTTACCCGGCACGGAAGAAGAGAAAATGGCGCCTTGGCTTGCGGCCATTACCGATACATTAGAAGTGCTACACAAGGGGGATGAAAACCCCGTTTCGAGTCGTAATTACATTATGGAAAAAGCCAACGTACAGTTTAAGTCAGTAAACTTTATGCGTGGTCGTAGTATTCAAAACGCAGTGGTAATTTTAGATGAAAGCCAAAACTTAACCGCTTCGCAGCTAAAAACGATTATTACCCGCTGCGGTGAAGGCACTAAGCTGATTTGCTCTGGTAACCTTGCACAAATAGATAGTAATTACTTAACCCCAGTAACGTCTGGTTTAACTTATATTGTGGAGCGTTTTAAAAACTTTGAGGGCAGTGCCACGGTTAACTTAAATGGTGTGGTAAGAAGTCGCTTAGCTTCATTTGCAGAGGAAAATTTATAGCTTGCACTGGTTCACTTGGCTCGCTAACCTAACTTGTAAATTAGCGTCAAGTGACGGGCTGTAGATTGAACTTTCTACCTTTAAAACATTACTACCGTTCATTGGCAGTGGCACTTATTGTGCCATTGCTGGTGGCTTTTCTATTGTGTCTTCATTTATACAATATTAAGTTGGACCGAGCTGTTGCTAAACGTGAAGCTGATTTTACTAATCTAGCGGCACAAGTTGAGCATGCGATGAATGCTGCTAATGATTTATTGAGCACTTTGTTCTCACAATATGAGCAACCTCTTTCTTATCAATTTGATCAACAATGGCTTGCAGATATTGATCAGCAAACCAATTATTACTATCGGAAAATCCCTGACGGTGGTGGTGAAATTGTCGGTCAGGGTAAATTTGCTTCTACGGCCAATGTAGTCACCCAATGGCAACAAGTTATTGCACTTGGTCCCGCTTTTAATACGGCATTATCGTTAATTCAATCATTAGCTGCAGTTGCTTATGTGAATGAACAAGGTTTTGCATATATAAAGCGTCGTCATGATGGGGATAGCTTAATGTTAACCCACGTACTTGATGGCCATTTACTCCCTAAATTTGTTGATAACTCATTGTCATCAAGTGCGATAATCGAAATTGCGGGTAAACACTATTTTTCAATCGGGCGCGCGCGCGAGCAAGGCAGTGAAGATTACATTATTTTAATTTATGACTTGGCTGCGGTTTCTAGTTGGCTACACAAAATATCTCCAAGCAATGGTGAATATATCTTTTTAAACAACGATAAAAATATCATTGCAAGTTCGTTAAATGAGATTAAAGGTGTGCCGCTGGCAGAGTATTGGCCTATGGCGAGTCTTACGAATAGCTCAATATCAAAGGGCGCTGGACTTAGTAATATCACTTTTGTGCAAGCGCAAAAGCAGCTACCTATTTATGCTGGCTACTTTGAGTCTCATGCTGAATTAATTACCCCTATATTGATAGAGGTAGGCATTGAACTGATTTTTTTATGTGTGTTTTTAGTAATGATGTTCAGTACGTTATTGTGGTTGAGTCAGCGTATTTTTGTAAAACCGATGACTTACTTGATGTCGTACCTTGAACAAAATGAGGTGCACTACAAAACCCGTTCAAATTACCAAATACCCACTAACTGGCAGCCATGGTTTAGCAGAATAAAATGGGTGCTTAGTAAAAATCAGCAGTTGGTTGACTCCCTCCAGCGAGCTAATAGTGAACTTGATGAACAAGTTAAAATAAAAACACGAGAACTCGCGCGCAGTTATGAAGCCAAAGAACGGCATTTAGCCTTGTTAAATACTATGTTGAATAGTGTGCCTGATCTAATTTATTTTAAAAATATTGATGGTTCATTTTTAGGTTGCAACCGTGCTTATGAGCAATATATTGGGGTTGAGCAAGGGCAGCTAGTTGGTCATCAGCTGTGTGATATTAGCGATGATAGTGGCCAAATCAGTGAGCTTGAGCAACAAGTATTACAAACTAAAACGAAAGCTGAACAACGTATTGAAACCGCTAAGCAAACATTTCAATTAACAATAGCGCCATTTTATAACGAACAAAATCAACTTTTGGGTTCAATGGGGATTGGCCGCGACATCACAGCTCAGCAAGATGCATTATTGGCATTAAAGGCCTCAGAATCTAAGTTTCGCAGTGCGATTGAGTATGCTGCCAATGGGGTGATTTTATTGTCACTTGAGCATACGGTATTACAGCTGAACCGGACTGCTCGAAAGATTTTTGATATTGATAAAGCATCCTCAAATTTGTCATTAGAGCAGTTATTCTCACAGCAGCAATGGCAAGAAATAGCGGTGTTATTAGCGCTATTACTGAACGAAAAAAAGAAAGTGTACCACCTTACATTAGGGCAACAAGAGCTCAATCTTTGGTGGCAATTGAGCGTTTCTTTAGTGTGGGATGAACAGCAAGCCCCTTATTATTATGTCATTCATATTCAAGATGTAAGTGATTTAACGCAAGCTAAGCAGGATGCCGAGCGTGCAACTGAGGCTAAAAGTCGTTTTATTGCTAATTTAAGCCATGAAATCCGTACACCACTTAATGCGGTGACAGGCTTGATTGATATGGTTGTGCAACAAGGTTTAACTACTCAGCAGCAGCAACATGCGGCACAAGCAAAAAATGCTGCGCAAAATTTATTAACTATGCTTAACCGGATGCTTGATTTTGCACGTAGTGAGAATAACCAAGTGCAATTAGATTTGGTTAACTTTGAGTTAGTTGCGCTTGTAGATAGTTGTGAAAGTGTATTAATCGGGCTTTGCCAGCAAAAAGGCCTCACTTATAATATTGAGGTTGACCCGTTAATCGCCCCGCAGCTGATTGGTGATCATATTCGCTTGCAACAAGTACTCGGTAATTTGCTGACGAATGCGGTGAAATTTACCCAGCACGGCACTATCACACTGACAATAACAGCCCACGATATAGCTAAAACACAGCAAACACTGTGCTTTACGGTAAAAGATACTGGGGTTGGTATTGATAAAGCTGATCAAAGTCGATTATTTGATGCATTTACACAAGGCGATGAATCGCTCACTCGAGCTCATCAAGGCGTGGGGTTAGGGCTTGCGATTGTTAAACATGAACTCGCATTAATGGGCGCAGAAATTAACGTAGTCAGTGATAAAGGCCAAGGCAGTGAGTTTTTCTTCACAGTGACGTTTTCGCTTGAGCAGCAATCAACAGCGCGTAGTTGGCCAAATACATTGGTTATACATTCTTCTCGGGGGATTAATTTACCCAAAGCGTTACAGCCTCTGCAGCAGCTACGTTATTGTATGTTATCTGAATTTACAGATACAACAGACCTTGCGGCGGTGCAGCGAATTATTATAAATGACTTTGATATAACTAGCATTATAGAGTGGCCTAATATAAAAACGGCGTTGCTGAAAAATAACACCCAGTTATATGTTGTTAAAAATGATGCCGATATCGAGCTTCCTAGCAGCCATAATACGCATAGTGTCAGTGTTAAAAGTTCCGCCCTTGTACAACGGCTACTACAGCTCAACGAAGGTGATACGCCTGATACTGCAACATCAGTAGTAACCATTGATGTTGCAGGGTTACTCGTATTAGTGATTGATGATAATCAGTTAAACCTCGATATTATTAGCAATGTTTTAAGCCAAGCATATATTAATGTTATGACCGCAAATTCGGCGATGGCTGGAATTGCTTTAGTAGAACAAGTAAAACCTGATTTGATCCTGATGGATGTCCAGATGCCAGAAGTGGATGGCTTGCAAGCAACGACCTTATTGCGACAACGTTATAATAAGCAACAGCTACCTATTTTTGCGCTTACGGCGCACAGTGAGTTGGCTGATGAACAGCGTTCATTCGCAGCCGGTATGAATAAGCATCTCACTAAACCTGTTATTGCGGCAACTTTATTAGCGGCAATCAATGAGCTTAAAACACCCCAGTTTATATTTTTTGATCGTTCTTTTGCATTAGCTCAATTCTCAGGTGATAATACTTTACTACAGACTATGTTGGATAAGTTTGCTCAGTTATGTGATAGTCATATACAGCAATTGCAAGTTTCTACTCAGCTTAGTGCCTTGGAACGATTAGTGCATACCATCAAAGGTGTGTCAGGAAATCTCGGATTTAAGCGTCTTAGTGCGGTTGCTCAGCAATTAGAAACTGAACTGCAAAAATCGCAAAGTGTAGAGCAATTAGACTTGACTCAACTTGTGTTCGAATTAGAGCAAATAAATAGATACATTCAACTACAGGGATCAGCAGATGTTGAAGAAAGCTAAAATACTGATCGTTGATGATGACCCATTAAATCGATTAGTGTTAGAAAAAACATTGGCGAGTGATCATGAAATATTTTTGGTCGAAAGTGGCGAAAAAGCCTTAACGTTTGTTAAATCAACCGAAGTTGATTTAATTATTCTCGATATTGTGATGCCGGGAATTGATGGGTATGACGTTTTAATTCAGTTAAAAGAAAATCCGAGTACGCAAACGATCCCTGTCATTTTTATTTCAGCTAATACTAGCCATGATGATGAAGCTAAAGGGTTTGAATTAGGGGCGATGGATTATATTGCTAAACCATTTAGCACGGCTATCGTGCGTGCCCGGGTGCGTAATCAGTTACTGATCAAACAAAAGAATGATTTGCTTGAAATGCTAGCGTCAATTGATGGTTTGACGGAGATCCCCAATCGTCGCTATTTAGATGAAAATCTTTCGCGAGAATGGCGCCGAAGTCGCCGTGCAGGTACGCCATTATCGGTGTTATTAATGGATATAGATCACTTCAAACGTTATAACGATTGTTATGGTCATCGTGCTGGGGATGATTGTCTCAAGCGAGTGGCACATGCGTTAGTTACTGCATGTGAACGTGGTAGTGACTTTGTTGCTCGCTATGGTGGAGAGGAGTTTGCCGCTGTATTACCTAATATCAATCAACAAGAAGCATTGGTGTTTGCTAATAAGCTTAGAAGTGCTGTAAATGCTCTCAAGATACCGCATAAAGCCTCACTTAATGCTGAGCACATTACCATTAGTATCGGTATTGCTACCACTGAGTTTGGCCAAGTGTATGCTGAGCATACCTTGCTTGAAGAAGCTGATCTTGGTTTATATGAGGCGAAAGATACTGGGCGGGACAGAATTGTTGCTCGAGTTATTGCCGCAAGTGGTAAAAGTGAGTCATTACTGTAACTAAAGAGTGAATGTTTGTTCACTCTTTAGTTGATTTGAGCTTAAATAGCGTTAAGAGAATTATAAATACTATCACCCACACCAATTAACTTGTCGTTTTTAAAGACAAGTGGCGTACATTCATCTTTTGTCATTTTTCCGTCAGAGTGGATGCTGTGCGTTGCATAGAATAATACTTGGTATACATCATCTTCTTTTTTTAATAACTCTGTAAATTCAGGGGTTTTTAATTGGCTTAAAACACTCTGATAGCTGGTATCTAACGCTAGTGATGCAATTTTTTCACGATTCGCTTGATGATGTTTTTCCCAGCTTGAATTATTACCGGCCCAATGACTTTCTGCTTCGCCGTCTGATACGGCAATCACGCAGCCGGTTAAAAAAGGAGCTGTTAGTGCGGCAATTAAAAGTACTTTTTTCATTATTTTATCCTGATACTAAATAGTGTTTATTAATTTTTTATTTAGTAGCAAAGAATCTGCCAATATTTTTACTTATTAAAAATCATATGGTTATTTATTTTTTTGCAAGGTGGAAAACTGTATTTAACCACCTTGCATAGTGTTAAAGGCTAAAATTTAGTTTATTACACCAACCTATTTAAGCTTTCGCCTTGACTAAATGCACTGATATTTAGGCTCACCTGTTTCACTAAGCGAATAATTGACTCCTCGCTTGCCCATGCTATATGGGGAGTTAAAATTAAGTTGTCGCCACGATAAACGGCTAATGGGTTATTCTCTGCCGCAGGCTCTTTGGTTAATACATCAAATCCAGCTCCTGCTATTTGTTTATTAGTTAATGCCTGTGCTAACTGTGCTTCATTAACAATCCCACCGCGGGCAGTGTTAATTAAAATGGCGCTTGGTTTCATCATTGCCAGCTCTTCGCTGCCAATTAGATCTCGGCTTTCATCCGTTAATGGACAATGAATACTGATAATATCTGCATTCTTTATTGCCTGATAAAACTCCGTGCGGCCTTCTCTTGGCTTATCACCTTTGCGCTCACTGATGATCACATTTGCACCAAACGCCTTTGCAACATCAGCAACGGCTTTGCCAAGCGAGCCATAACCGATAATAGCGAAGGTTTTATCGCCAATATCATTAAAGCTATAATCCAAACGACAGAACATGTCGCTTTGTTGCCAAAGACCTTGTTGACAGTCAGCAATATAGCGGTGGGTGTTACCGAGTAAGTTGGTGATCAACGCAAAAGTATGTTGAACAACCGAAGGCGTTGAGTAGCCCGCAACATTAGTCACAGCAATACCAAACTCTTTAGCGGCTGCTAAATCAACATTGTTAGTGCCAGTTGCAGCTACACAGATAAGCTTCAACTCTGGAAGTTTTGCCAGCGTTTCACGATTAAGCACCACTTTATTGGTGATCAACACCTGAGCTCCGCTACTGTGAGCTAATACTTGTTCAGGGCTAGTTAGCGGATAGCTGGTGAAATTACCAAGCGTTTGAAAAGGCTCAAGTGATGTGCCTGCTAATGTGGCAGTATCGAGAAGGGTAATATTCATGCGCTTTCCTTATTAAATAAAATGATTTTAATGCTTGACCTTGGTGTGTACTCTAAGGTTTATACTAGGCATCAGTTGCTAAAACTCTTATTGGAGACACAGGTGAAAATAGGTGAGTTTGCTAATCAATTAGGTGTCTCTACAGATACCCTAAGATACTATGAAAAACATAATTTGTTAACGCCATCGAGTCGAACTGGGGCAGGTTACCGTGATTACGATGAAACCGCATTAAAACAAATGGAGTTTATTTTACGCGCTAAGAATGTTGGTTTTAGTTTGTCAGAGATCAAAGAATTATTGCAAATTAAGTTTAAAAAGCACCAGCACTCATGCCATGAAGTGAAAAATTTAACAATTCAAAAACGTGATTTAGTCGCAAAACGTATTGCTGAATTAACACGCTTTCATAAATCATTATCGATACTGGCTGACAGGTGCTGCGGCGGTGAAGAGCCTGCCGATAACTGTTCGATATTAACCACGTTGGAGGACATAGATGGACTTACTCAATAATTTTTGGCAGCTATTTCTATTATCAGCTCCTTGGCTAATGCTTGGCTTGCTCATTGCTGGGATATTAAATGTGTATTTACCGGCAAATTTCTTAAATACCCATTTAGGTAAAGAAGGTTTTTGGACCACAGTAAAAGCGGCTTTAATTGGCGCACCAATGCCTTTATGTTCGTGTGGTGTTATTCCTGCGGCGATAGGTCTCAGGCGAGCAGGCGCTTCAAAAAGTGCTACGACGGCGTTTTTAGTTTCAACGCCTGAAACAGGGGTTGATTCGGTGTCAGTATCGTATGTGTTATTAGGCCCATTTATGGCGATTATCCGCCCCATAGCCGCAATATGCAGTGCCATTGTGGCAGGTGTGTTAGTAGGGCGTGACACTGATAAGCAGCACCTAGAATTAGAGCCTGAAGTTAAAAGCAGTTGCTGCACCGCGAAAGCAGCAGCGTCAGAAACTAAAGCAAGTTGCTGCGCACCTAAACAGGTAGATCCAGAAATTAAAAGTAGTTGTTGCGCGTCAAAACCGGCAGCGCCTACAGCTGAAACCAGTTGTTGCGATACATCAAGCGTTGCAGCGCCAAGCCAATGGCAAAAGATGCGCCAAGCACTGAGCTTTAGCTGTAACAAGCTATTATCCGATACTATGGTGTGGTTAATGATTGGTTTATTTTTTGCGGCATTAGTACAAACATATGTGCCAGAATCCTTTTTAACACAGTGGGGTAGCGGTATTCTCGCTATGTTAGTGGTGATATTGATCAGTATTCCTATGTATATTTGTGCCACAGCATCGACGCCTATTGCGGCTGGTTTGTTATTGAGTGGGGTATCGCCAGGGGCTGTATTAGTGTTTATGCTTGCAGGACCAGCCACAAATATTGCTACTTTAGGTGTTGTGGCTAATGAGCTTGGTAAACGTGCTGTTGCGGCTTATTTAACTGGCGTCATCGGTGTTGCATTATGCTTTGGTTTTTTAACTGATTATTTAGTAACTGAGTTTGGTTTTGTTGTTACCCCATTATTAGGTGAAGAACATGAAGTGTTGCCACACTGGTTAAGTTTTATTTGCGGAGTAATTTTAATCATACTGATGTTGCGTCTAGTTGCGATAGCATGGCAAAAAAAACGTCAAGTAACTGGTAAGAGCATTGCGTAATTAAGTGTTCTATAAGTACTTTCAAGAGCGCATCTCAGTTTGCACTAAAATGCAATAGTGTGAGTTAGTTCGCATTTTAGTTTGCCTGAGTTATAATCGGGAGCATAATATAAACGGTACGTATTTTACGTGCCGTTTTTTTAACTTTATAGAAGCAGTAATGAGTGAATTAGTGGATAAGTACGCCGATATAAGACCTTACAACGACGACGAAGTAGCTGACTCAGTTGCTCGTTTGATTGCAGATAACGCATTTATTGATGTATTAGCAAAATATAATTTGCCGCGCTTTATATCCTCGGTGCCATTTTTTGCGCGTTTTTTAGTTCGCCGCCAACTACAAAAAAAATGGGGGGCTGTTAACTCTGTTGAACAAGTACAGCAAGAGGTGGCCAAGTATTTAGCATTATTAGTGAAGCGCACTACCTCAGAAGTTACTTTTTCTGGGTTAGAGCAACTGGATCCAAAACAAGCGTATTTATTTATCTCAAATCATCGCGATATCGTACTTGATCCTGCATTAGTGAATTGGGGATTGTTTAGCCATAATATGAAAACAGTGCGTATCGCTATAGGCGATAACCTACTGCAGATCCCTTATATTACGGAGTTAATGCGTCTTAATAAGAGTTTTATTGTTAAGCGCTCAGCTAAAGCACCTAAAGAGATGCTCAAAGCATTATCACAACTTTCAGCGTATATCTATGATTCACTTGCTGGTGGTCATTCTATTTGGATTGCGCAAAAAGAAGGTCGTGCAAAAGATGGTTTTGATCAAACCGATCCAGCGTTACTGAAAATGTTGCAATTAAATGGCCGCAAACAAAAGAAAGAGTTTTCTGAATACGTACGTGAGCTAAAAATTGTGCCGGTATCAATTTCTTATCAATATGAGCCGTGTGCAATTGCGAAAGCGAAGGAGTTGTACCATAGGCAACATCATGGTCAGTATGTAAAATCGGCTGGTGAAGATATTGCCAGTATTGTTGAAGGCTTTAGTGCCGCCAAAGGACATGTTCATTTAGCGTTTGGCCAGCCAATTGAAACAGGCTGTGAGTCGCCTGAACAGTTAGCAAAAACCATCGATGAACAAATCATTGACTCATTCTTTTTACACCCAGGTAATTATATTGCCGGTGGTTGTAAGCAAGCTGTCATTGATAAAGCAGACGCACAGTCATTTGAGCAACGCATGGCGCGTGTCCCGGATGAGTTAAAGCCCTTGGTGTTAGCTATGTATGCAAAGCCTTTTCATCGTAAAGCTGAGTACAACAGTAAAGAACACGAACAATAAAATTAATCAAGGTTCAGGTTCAATAGATTTAAAACCGTAATTAAGTTACGGTTTTTTTTCGTTTAAAAAACGGGCTATACTCAAAACACGCTTTATTGACTGATGCTGGCTATGCAACAAATTGAAATTTTTGAAATTCCAAGCCCTTGCAAAGGCATTTGTGAGGTGAATAACCGCGGCTATTGCAAAGGCTGCTATCGCAGCCGCGAAGAACGGTTTGGCTGGAATTCATTTTCAAATGTTGAAAAAAAACATGTCATCAGTTTATGCCAACAGCGCTATAAGCGTTACTTACAAAAACGCAGAGCGCTTACTGAACAAGCCGCTTCACCTAAGCAGGAAGATTTTGGTTTCTAATCAAGATTATATTTAGCTTTGAGCAATCTGATGGTGCCGTTTTCATTTAGTTTATGCAGTTGTTCTTCGAGTTTAGGTATTAACGCACGATGGCGAGAATGCAAAAAGTGAAAGCTTTGGATCGGCGCAAGTAGCTCAATTTGAAATTTATTAACATCAAACTGAGGGTGCTTCGTCGATAATAAAAAATCGAGCAGTAATACCCCTTGTACTTTTTGTTGAGTGAGTAGATTGAGCTGTGCAGTAACACTTTTCACTTTAATTATATCCCCCATAAATGGGTGCTCGTCTAAGTAATTTTGTGCTGCAGGGTAGCCAACTTGAATGGCGATACTGTTAATTTGTTCAAATGTACATTGCTGGCAGTTTTTTAAAAGTACTAGATTAAATTCAAACAGTGGGAAGTTTACTGCATGTAAGTTTGTGTATTGTTGGCTGATTGTTGAAACGCGCCCTAATTGACCATCAAGAGTACCATTATTGGCAGCAGATAAAGCGCTTTGGTGGTTAAAGTCAATAATATGTACTTCATAACCAAGTTCGTTATAAGCAAGGGTCATTAACTCAATAACATAGCTGGCTTGCGGCGTGTCTGCCGGGCGATTAAATAGCATATGTTGGTTTTTTGCAACACTACCAAATGGTGCAAGCAAACTGCATACTATGATGTATTGGAAGAAATATTTAATCACATCGTTTCCATATTGGGACGAAAAACGCCTTCAATCTACGTTTAAAAGCTAAAAAGCGCAAGTTTAGCCGAGACTCTTTTATTTATACCCACCCCCCCTGGATGCAGAATTCTGCGTTTCACAGGGCTTAATATCAAGGCGTAACTTTGCATCTTGCCTAAATTGCCTTTTATTCCAACGGCGCTCACATCTTAAGGTGGTTTGGGTATAGTTGTTTGTTATACTTTAGGTATTAATATGAACAGTGATAACAGGTAATTTATGTCGTTTAATTTATGTTTACTGCCGCGTGAGCAAAAATATCAAATACAGCTCGATTACGAGGCGTCATTTTGGGCTTATCAAATAAAGCGTGGTAAAACTACTCGTGAGCAAATATATAATACTATTCATAACCGTCCGGTTGCAGAGCAAATGTTTTTAAAACAACAGTTTGAACAGTATTTAGCAACGATGCAAAGTTGATGGACACTCTACGTTTTGAGCGTTTAGAGGCGATTAAAACACCCTTAGTTAATAAGTTTTACAGTCAATATAATGCCCGTGGCCGAGCAACCAAAGGTGATCAAGTATGGGTTGCCTACCATGACTTGATTATTGTCGCTGCATGTCGAATTCAACATCGTGACGGTTATTTATTCTTATCAACTGTGCTGGTTGCACCAAATAGACGCCGTCAAGGGCTCGCAAAGCAACTACTAAAGCATGTCTTGTCTAATCAAAACTCACTCGTTTATACGTTTGCTTACGTAGAATTAGCTGATTTTTATCAATCAATAGGCTTTAACTTTGTGCTAACATTACCAACACCTTTGGATACATTGTTTGCTGTTTATCAACAACGCAAAATAGTGGCCATGCAGTATTAATTTGTTCAACAAAGACGTGGAAATTTAAATGGCTAAATGGTTTAAGGCTTGTATTTTATGTTGGTTAGCCGCCTGTGCAGTTGCTAGCCAATTTTCTTTAGCACAGGTAAAACGTTTATCGCCCAGTGAAGGTTTGTCACAAAGCTATGTAAGTAATATGCTAATCGATAACAGTGGCTATTTATGGCTCGCGACAGAAGGTGGCTTGAATCGTTACGACGGCTATCAAGTTGTGCACATAGCGGGGCCTAATGGCGAGTTAGATGAAGCGATAATTGATGTTATTTATCAAGACCCTGCAGGTTATATTTGGATTTCTTCATTAGTTGCTGGGCTGTTTCGTTATGATCCTAGTACTGATAGTTACCAGCAGTTTCTATCAAAACCTATAAGTGAAGAGCAAGTCTTAAGTCAGTCTGTATTTACTATGCTCGCAACTGATGACAAGTCATTATGGATAGGACGGGGCTGGGATTTTGCTCGTCTTGATTTAGCCACGGGGCAGATTGAAACAATCTTTGAATTACCCGAAGAGCGTACTCGCGGTACAATGATCCGTAATTTATTACATTATAAAGATTATATTTTTATCGCGGCCAGTAGCGGTGCTTATGTTTATCATATCTCGACGGGGCAATATCGAAAGTTAGAGCACTTAAGTAAAGAGCCTGAGCATGCCTATCAAAATTATGTAAAGTCACTAGCCATTGGCGAAAATGAACAATTGTATGTGGGGGCAGTACGCGGCTTGTATCAAGTTGATATTAGTGATTTACCTACTATGTTTGAACGCCCAGATATCCCTTTTACAAATAAAACTATTCTTGCCGATCTTAATGTTTGGAAAATAATTAATGAACACGGCACTCTTGAACTTGGTACAGATAAGGGTTTATTCAAATTAAATTTAACTACTGGCGAACTCATTAAAAACAAAAGGCTAGAAGAAAGTAAATACTCACTTTCAGATTCAAGTATTCTCGATATCGTAAAAGATAAAAATGGTGCTATGTGGGCTGCCACAAAAAGTGATGGGGCATTTTATTTACCTTATGACAATTATCATTTTGAAAATGTGAATGCCAGTATGCTGACTGGTGATGGGCTGTCACATCCTTCTATTTGGGGGATAACCGAGTTTGAAAACAAGCTCTGGTTAGCGACTCATAATGGCTTAACTGCAGTTGATTTAAAAACTAATCAAGGACAGGTATTTTTAAAAGACTATTTAGCAGATTTATTTACCACTGAGTTTAATGTTTATAAAATCACTCCCTACAAGAATAGGCTATGGCTGCATACTAATCGCGGTATATTCAGCTTTGATCCGCAGAGTCATGAAGTTTTTCCTGCTAAAACGGCCGATCCTAGTCAACAACATCTGATCACAGGCTGGGTACATGGTTCCACCTTAATGCCCACTGGTGACTTATTTTATGTTCATTCCGATCATGGCATGTTTGTTTATAATGTTGATAGTCAAATAATAACTCCTTTAGGTGGTGAGTTTGAAAGTTTTGAACCGTTTTTGGCTTACGGTTTCTTTCCGCCATTATCTACCAAACCTGAATCACCGCTGTTTTTTAATGCTGGGGTGTTATATCAGGTTGATCCAAATACGTTTGCTTTGACAAAAATTTATACTGTTCCTGAGCAGCATGAAAATCTTGCTGTGAACGTGATGTCTTATGTTGTTGATAATAATAATGTGCTGTGGATCAGCTTATCTAACTTTGGGCTAATTGGCCTCGATGCAACGACCTACCAGTTACTTTATACCATCGACTTAGATAAAAATAAGCTCGGCACTTTAATGTATGACATGGTATTAGATGATACGGGCATGATTTGGATGAGTAGTCATAAAGGTATTTGGCGACTAAACCCTGAGAATAAGCACTTTCAACAATTTACGACTTCAGAAGGCTTGGCCTCTACAGAGTTTAACAGTGGTGCAGTTACGCGTTTAAAAACCGGACAAATAGTGTATGGCACATTAAAGGGGTTTACGTACTTTTATCCAAATGATAATCACCCCAAACATGGCTTAATTGATCACGTTAATATCACCAGTATTGATTTAATGTCGCGTGAATTGTCGACTGATCTCAAACAACCGATCAAAAAAATTGTTTTAGAACATGATGATATTGGTCTTGAAGTGGCTTTTTCGGCGATGGCATTTAACTATCAAGAACGTATTATTTACGAATACCAACTCTCAGATGGGCAGAAGTCTTACACTCGTAATAATAATCGAGTGCTGTTTCCAAAATTAAATCCCGGTCGATATCAATTAAAAGTTTGGGCGACAGATCCAATGACTGGAGATTACACTGCACCGGCCGTGCTGGATATTGTGGTTAAGTATCCACTATGGCGAGCACCTCAATTTATGGTGCTTTATGCGGTAGTGTTTTTTGTCTTAATTGCCAGTTGGGTTATGCGTCGTAACCGGATCCAGCAGCTATTGCTTGCAGCTCATAGAGAAAGTCAAGAAAGTGAAGCGCGCTTAAAGCTAGCCTTAGAGGGGAGTCGTTCAGGGGTATGGGACTGGCATTCCAGCAGTCCAATCATTTATCAACCACGGCTTAAAAATGAACTCGGCTATGATGTTGAATCGGTTAATTTGGATGATTATTTAGCTAAAATTCATCCTAAAGATAAACAAAATTTTCGTATCGAGTGGTTAGAGTTTTTATCAACAGAAAAGGGGTACTTTAATTGTACTTATCGACTACGTCATAAATCAGGGCATTGGCGCTGGTATAAAGATTTTGGCAAAGTCGTTGCGTGGCAAGGTACTACACCGGACAAAGTAGCTGGCACTTACACTAATATGACACGTGAATTAGTGTTTGAAGAGCGTGCGCGCTTATTTGGTGCTGCGTTTGAGCAAACCCGCGACTGGGTATTTATTTTAGATAAAAGTTTACGAATTTTAGCGACCAACAAAGCATTACAAAGTGCATTTGATTTCCCGGTTGAGTATCGTTCTAGTTGTTCATTACATTTAGGGCTAAGCCGCAGTGTTCGCGTTAATTACTTACGGGTTATGAAAGAATTACAAGTCGGTGAGCATTTTTCTGCTGAAGATACCGTATATCTTGCCAATGGCGAGCCGCGCCATGTGTTGATCAAGGTGAGTGCCGTTGCTGATTCTGAGCAACGCTTAGAAAGTTACGTTGTGATTTTAACTGATATAAATGCGCAAAAGCTGGCAGAGAATGAATTGTTTGTATTAGCAAATTACGACAGCTTAACCGGCTTACCAAATCGCACTTTATTTAATGACCGAGTTGAGCATGCGCTTGAGCAAGCCAAAGCCCAAAATACAAAAGCTGCACTGCTTAATATTAATATTAAGCGCTTTAAATATTTTAATGATTCGCTAGGGCATGAAGCTGCTGATGAGATCATAAAAGCAGTGGCTCTAAGGTTGAAATCGCGTTTGCAAGCCAAAGATAGTGTTGCTCGTTTCAGTGGCGACGAATTTATGCTGCTAGTCGAAGGTATTCAACAAATCGAAGAGGTGGTTTTATTATGTGTTAAATTGATGGCTAGTATGAATGACAATATTATCATTCATGATCAGGCCATTAGTATCAGTTTAAGCATTGGTGTTGCTATGGCTCCCGATGATGCGCTCAATGCGAAGGATTTAATAAAAGCCGCTGATATAGCACTTTATCATTCTAAAAAGAGCTTGGAAGGCTGTTATCAATTTTACAAGCAAGAAATGAATCAACATGTGCAGCGCGCCTTACACTTGGAATCGCAATTAACCCAAGCTTATCAGAACTGCGAATTTTGTAATCATTACCAAGTCATTGTTAATGCTAAAACTCACCAAGCAGATGGGCTTGAAGTATTGCTGCGTTGGCCGGAAAACACCACTTATAAACCACAAGAGTTTGCACTTGCGGCAGAGAGTGTCGGTTTGATCACCAAGATTATGCTGCAAACCTTGGCTAGAGCATTGATAGAGCTGAAACAGTGGCAACAGCAAAGACCTGACTTATATGTATCTATTAATCTTTCGGCATTGGATTTTGAATATAAATCGTTAGTTGAAGAGATCCGCACAGCATTGGTCTCTGCAGATGTGTCGGCCAGCTCAGTGGTGTTTGAAATTACAGAGTCCGTGTTGATGCATGATTCTTCACAAGCTCTTGCGAGTATGTCGAAATTGAAGCAGTTAGGTTGTCGTTTATATATGGATGATTTTGGTACTGGCTATGCGTCTTTAACATATTTAAAGCGTTTTCCTATCGATGTGCTAAAAATTGACCGTAGTTTTGTGACTGATATTGGTATAGATAGCGATGATGAAGCGATTATTGAGTCAACGCTGGCATTAGCAAAAAGCTTAGGTAAAGAATGTGTTGCTGAAGGGGTTGAAACGGCGCAACAGCTGACCTTTTTACGCAACTTAGGCTGTAATTTATTTCAAGGATACTTGTTTAGTAAACCAATTCCAGGTGATGATGTAAGTGCATTATTAAGCAAAGATTGGCGTTCATTGTTTAATGAAGAGTAATAACCTTGTTGAGAACCAACACCATAATCTAATTAATTGTGGTGTTGGCGACAAAGCTTGAACTTAAGCTTTGCTAGTCTTGGCGTTCACCACAGTGACGGCAATAAAGATTTTTAGTACGTGCACTTAGTTGAGATTTAATTGCTTTATTTGCTTCTTGTTTACTCAGGCCAAGCTTACAACGTAAGTGTTCTAAATGCTCTAGCTGATCATCATCTAGCTTACCGTCATGAAGGCATTCATGCACGGCATCACAAAAAAGTACGCGACGTTTGCGTAATTGCTCTGAGAAACTTGAAGCAAGTAAACCTGTCGGAATAGCCACCATACCCATACTGAGTAGTGTTATTACACCGCCAAAAATACGGCCTAATGGTGTTACGGGCACAACATCGCCGTAGCCTACCGTTGTTAGGGTTGCCATTGCCCACCACATTGCCGCAGGAATGGAGCCAAACTTATCTGGCTGAACATCATGTTCAATTAAATAAATGCCACAAGAGGCTAAAATGAGCACCACAGCCATGATAAAAAATGCAGCGATAAGTGAACCACTTTCTTCTCGGAATGATTGCAATAGTAGCTGCATAGCCCGTGAGTAGCGGGTCAGTTTAAAGATCCTGAGCAGCCTAAATACCCTTAAGAAACGTAAATCAAACGTGATAAACATCATCAGTAGTGTTGGTAAAATAGCTAGTAAATCTATGATAGCGAGCGGGGAAATTAAGTACTTTAAGCGGCGTTTAAAGTCACTGCACTCTAAGCTTTTGTATTCTACGCGGTCAACGCATGACCAAAAACGTAATAAATATTCGACAGCAAATATACTCACCGAGCCGATCTCGAGTATTAAAAATGCCTGTCTATAGTGATGAGCTAGTGTAACGACAGATTCAAGGACAATCGCAATCACATTAACCATTATCAGCGTTATTAAAAATATGTCGATGATGTGGCCGATTTGGCGATATTCACCATTGCCCTCGAGTAGTAAAGCTGTGCGTTGTCGTAAGTTTTTCAAGTTCTTATCCGTGTTTATTTATTGAGATTAAGTACCATGTTAATGCTGCCTTCTTCAAAATCACGACTGATCTTAAAACCTAACTTACGGGCTAATTCAATCATACCGGTGTTTTCTGGTAGGGTGATACCTTCAATAAATTGTACCCCTTGGCTGCGGCAATACTCAATGGCTGCTCGCATTAACAAACCACCTAAGCCAAGCCCTTGGCAGTTTGAACGTACCACAATAGCAAATTCGGCATGGAGTTTGTCAGGATCCATTAATACCCGAGAGACACCAAGCGTTGCGTTATCTTGCGTGATAATAAAGGCCATTTCACGATCGTAATCAATCTGCGTCATTTTCGCGAGTTGATCATGGTTAAATTGTGGCAACTCACCAAAGAAACGTTTGTAGCGATCTTCTTTTGTAAGTGATTGATCAAACTCTTGATGGGCTTGTTCATCTTCAGGTTTTATGGGTCGTAGTGTCGCTTGAGTATTATTTTTGAGCGTTACTTGCTTCACCAATTCAATTGGATAAGGGCGGATTGATAAGCGCTTACGGTGCGACTGTATTTGGTAGCGGCTTAAAGTCATGGTGGCATCGAGGACTAAGAATTGTCCGTTACTGGCTAAAATCGGGTTTAGCTCTACAGAAGTGATATCCGGTTGATCAATCACTAACTGCGAAATACGGGTCAGTAGCGCACAGAGGCGATACTTATCGACTTTTTCTGGTAGTACTCGGTCTTTGAGTACGCCTTTATCATGAGCTGCGGCAATTAAGTATTTTGCTAAGTTCATATTTAATGGCGGCAAAGCGACCGCTGCTTGAGCAAATTCAAGGCCAGTGCCGGCTTCCCCAAGTAAAATAACCGGGCCAAAATTTGGCTCTGTTTTGATGGCGATACGCAGTTCATTTGCGCCTGCACGGGGGGCCATTTTTTGTAATGAAAAACCTTCAATGATGGCGTCGGGATAGGTGTTTTTAATCCGTAACAGCATTGCAAAGGCGGTTTGCTCAACTTCTTGGGCATCATTTAGGTTAAGCACTACGCCACCGACTTCAGATTTAGATGGGATGCTAGGGCTTATCAGTTTCAGTGCAACAGGAAAACCTAACTCGATAGCTTGCTCTTTCGCTTCTGTTGGTGTGTATGCTACTTCAGTTTGAATACATTCAACTCCGTAGTGAGCCAGTATTTGACTCGCTTGATGGGTTGATAAGTAGCTTTGCTGCTCTGCTAAAAATTCATTAACGATGGCTTTTGCGGCTTGTTTATTAATTTTTGCATCGTCTGTATTTGATTCCGGAGTTTGTGTAAGGTGTTTTTGGTTGCGGCGATAACTGACTAAGTGCATAAAGGCACGAACGGCGCCCTCTGGTGTGCGATAAGTCGGAATACCGTAGTTACTACACAAGCGACGTGCAGCATAGGCGGCATCTTCACCCATAAAGTTTGTGATCACATAAGGACGTGCCATTTTCGGTAGCTTATTGAGCGTCTGTGCAATGATCAACGCATAGTCTTCACTGGGGGCAAGCGCTGATGGCGTGTGAATGATCAGTAAGTTCTTCACTTCTTTTGCGTGCAGTAAAATTTCTAGCGCTTGCTGGTAGCGCGCAGGGGCTGAATCACCAAAAATATCCACCGGATTAGAGGTCATATCAGATTGCGGGATCACCTTGTTTAATGCGCAACGTGTTTCTTCGCTTAACTGTGTAAGTTTGCCGGAGCTTTGCAATAAGCTATCAACGGCCATAACACCAGGGCCACCGCCATTGGTTAAAATAGTCAGTTGCTCAACTTTTAATAGTTTAGGGTGCATTGCAAGGGTTTGTGTGGCAGCGAACAGCTCTGTTAGGTCATTTACACGCAGCATACCCGCACGTTGAAAGAGCGCATCATACACGGCATCTGAACTTTGCTTACCGCCGGTGTGAATTTCTGCCGCGAGTGCTCCTGCGGCTGTTTTGCCGGTTTTAATGGCGATCACTGGTTTACTAAACGCGGCAGCGCGAGCGGCGGAAATAAAGTTTCGTATGTTTTCGATATTATCAATATAGAGCAAAATAGCTTTAGTTTTGGCATCGCGACCTAGAAAGTCTAACAACTCAGCAAAATCAATATCTAAACAATCTCCCATAGATACAAAATAAGAAAAACCAATTTCTTTATTTTTAGCCCAATCTAAAATGGTTGAACATACCGCTGCTGATTGCGATACAAAGGCTATTTTTCCTTCGCTAGCAACAGTGTGAGAAAAGCTCGCATTAAGGCCAATATGGGGGATCAGTAAACCCAAACAATTGGGGCCTAGTAGTGATACTTTGGCTTTTTTTGCTGCATCTTGCAGTGCTATTTTTTGTTCATAATTAAGTCCTGCCGCGATCACTACGGCATTTTTACAACCAAATTCACCTAATTCAGCAATAATTGTCTGCAATGTGTGCTTGTTTGTGCAGATCACCGCAAGGTCGGGAACTTTCGGTAGGGAAGCAATTGATGGGTAGGCTAGTACGCCATGTACGGCGCTGTGTGTTGGGCTTACTGGCATTATCGGGCCGTTAAATCCGCCTTGTAATAAGTTACGCATTACCACAAACCCTGCCCGAGAAACATTATTAGAGGCACCAATTACGGCAACTGATGTAGGGTTAAAAAACTGACTAATGCGTTTTACACTCATGGCCTATCCTTGCTGGTTGTATGTTTTCTTGCGAGGTGATGCAAGAGAATCTTTTTGCTAACGACACTCGCATCTTGAGGTGGTTTGGGTATATGCTCAATGTAACCTGTTTAGGTCAATTTTTCGAGCCTATATACCCATAAATTAATGATTAATATCAAAGGAACGTAAATGAATAAGCCAAATGGATATTACCAATTACTTGGCGCTGCCGTATTAAGCATCGCTATTTTAGGTTGTGGTTGGATTTTAAAATCAGCGGCACTTGATGTAAAAAATATGGAGCGCACCGTCGAAGTTAAAGGACTTGCTGAGCGTGAAGTTGTAGCTGATACCGTTATCTGGCCTGTGCAATTTAGTGATGCAGATAATAATTTAGAAAAGCTGGTTGAGCGGGTTGAGCAAAAAAGCACTGCCGTAGTCGCCTTTTTGAAGCTACATGGTTTTGATGATCAAGAAATAAGCTTGAGTAAACAATCAATCGTTGATAAACAAGCGCGCGAATATGGCGCTGAGAATCAGCAATTTCGTTATATTGCCCGTGCTAATATCACTGTGTATTCACAGCAACCTGATAAAGTACAAAATGCTTTAACAAAGGTGGGGCAGTTGGCAAAGCAAGGTATTGCAATTGTACAAGATAATTATGAAACCCGAGTTGAATACATGTTTACTGGCTTAAATGATATCAAGCCAGAAATGGTGCAAGAGGCCACTGAGAAAGCCCGTGAAGTTGCTCTTAAGTTTGCCAAAGATTCACAATCTAAGCTTGGTAAAATCCGCACTGCAAGACAAGGGCAATTCAGTATTATTGACCGAGATTCAAACACCCCCCAAATAAAAAAAGTACGAGTTGTAACCAGTGTAGAATATTACTTGTCAGATTAATTTCATTTATTTTGTACAAGGTAGCGCTCAACTTGCGCTGTTTTACAGCGTAAGTAAGCACCGCAGAGGAGTATTTTATCTTCGCTGAGTTGCCCAGTTATTGAATGGCTTAATGTGAGTAATGCTTTTAAGAAAGCGGCGGTATTTATATTGCCTTTATTTTGTTTTAGCTCAACTTCCATTAATGCTAATAACGCTGAAAATTCATGTTTAGGTAAAGAGTGCTGATTAGGATTACTTGCTATATAGCTTGCAACTGGGGTGAGCCCTACATTATTAATTTGTGCTAATGCTTGCAGTAAATTTTCGTTACTTTCAAAGAGCATCAATGAACGAACATAATTAAACGGTAATTTAGTATTATCAGATTCGCTGAATAAGCTGTGTAAGACATTTTTTTGCTGTTGGTTTTGCTGCGTAAAACCATGATTAAACTTTAACCCTGGAGTAAAAAAACTTAGCAGATCAATGTTATTTAACTGGTTTATCATGGCCGTTGGTAGTGAGTGTTGGGTTAGTATCCGTGTGGCAATATTTTGTAAGTAAGCATATTTTACGCTCATTCGTTGGGCGCTTTCATACAAATGCAGTAATTGCAGCGTTTGCTGTGTGTCAGATAAGCGCACAAATGAATCAACAATGGCTGGTAACTGATGCTGTTGCATTTGTTGGTTTAGTTGGTTAATACAGGCGTCCATTGTTGCTCTCTTATTCGTTTTATCAATCTATCCTAGCCTAACGCCTTCACTGGTCAAGTGTTTCTCAATAATATGGGCAATAAAAAAGGCCGCGAGTGCGACCTTTGAATTCGTTATATAGCCGAGCTGGTTACATGGCTAATTTACTTTCAACCCATTGATCAACAAAGCTCTCAAGTACGTTAAGTGGCACTGCGCCATTTTTAAGTACAACATCGTGGAATTGGCGAATATCAAACTTATCACCAAGTTTCACTTTCGCAGCTTCTCTTAGTTCTAAAATCTTCAGCATGCCCACTTTATAAGCCGTTGCTTGCGAAGGCATTACAATGTGACGTTCCACCATTTTAACGCCGTCTGACGTGGCATTTGGTGTGTTATTTACGTAGTAATCAATACCTTGTTGACGAGTCCACTTCATTTCGTGGATACCGGTATCTACAACTAAGCGACATGCGCGCCATAGCTCCATTGATAAGCGACCAAAGTCAGAATAAGGGTCTTCATATAAGCCCATTTCTTTTGGTAGTAATTCAGAGTATAAACCCCAGCCTTCAATGTAGGCAGTGTAACCACCAAATTTACGGAACTTAGGTACGCCTTCAAGCTCTTGCGAAATGGCAATTTGCATGTGGTGACCCGGAATACCTTCGTGGTAAGCCAGCGCTTCCATTTGGTAAGTTGGCATTGCTTCCATATCATAAAGGTTGGCGTAGTAAATACCTGGGCGCGAGCCATCCGGTGCAGGCTGTTGATAAAATGCTTTACCTGCTGCTTTTTCACGGAATGCTTCGACACGCTTCACAATCATGTCTGCTTTTGGCTTTACAATGAATAGTTCGTCTAAGCGTGATTTCATGTTGTCGATCAGTGCAGTCGCTTCATCGAGGTATTGCTGCTTACCGGCTTCAGTATTTGGTAAGTAAAACTGCTTATCGGTTTTCATAAACTGCATAAACGCTTTTAAATCGCCTTTAAAGCCGACTTTTTCTTTGATCTCGCGCATTTCATCATGAATACGTGAAACCTCAGCTAAACCAATGCTGTGAATTTCTTTCGCGGTTAAATCTGTGGTGGTAGTACGCGCTAAGGCATTATTATAAAACGCTTCGCCGTCAGGGAACTTCCAGGCACCATCGCGATCATCAGCACGCTTTTCAAGCTGCGCTAAATAATTAATTAGCTTAGAATAAGATGGCTTAACAGCGGCTTTTAGGGCTTTTTCAGCATCTGTGATTAGCGCGTCTTTATCAGCTTGAGCGATTTCAAGAGCTGTAACTTTACGTTTAAAGTCAGCTAGTAAAGTTGAGTCTTCACCCGCTTCAAACGGCGCACCGTGAATGATGTTTTTGCTTGAATCAATCACATGTGGGAACACAAACTTCGGGGCGATAATGCCTTTATCAGCACGTACATCTAAGTCTTTGATCAATTGATCTATTACGGTTGTTACACCATTTAAACGTGAGATATACGCTTTTGCATCAGCCACATCAGTAATTTGATGTTGGTTGATTAAAAATGCTGGGATCATCGAGTGAGTACCAAACATTTGGTTTACAGGGTAGTTGTGGTAACGCCATTTAAAATCAGCGATGCTTTCTTCAAGCTCTTGTTTTTTTAAGTCATAACTTACTTTTGTGGTGTCATCTAGCAAGTCACGGTTAATCGCATTTAGGGCAACTAAATCATCTTTGGTTTGTTGATGATCTTTTTGCACGCGAGCTTCGCTGCCGTCATCCCATTTGTCATAATCTTTTTTGATACCCATATAAGTTTGGTAAACCGGGCTGCTCATTACATCGCGGTTGAAGGTATCTTCGAAAAATGCATTGGCTTTGTCTATTTCACTTTGCACAGGCTGTGATTGTACAACGGGTGTGCTTGATTGCTCAGGTGTTTGCTGGCAACCACCTAGCAGTGCAATACTCACTGCGGCGGCGATAAAGGTAAGTTTACGCATGTTTTCCCTTTTGTTGTTAGAAACCATTACAGGTTATTAGTTATTATTAAAATGAAGTAATCACCAGAGGTAATTACACAAATAATTCTAGCAGGTCGTTTAAAAAACGATGACCTTTTTGGCTTACTTGCCAATGGTTATCCGTTTGTATGAGCAACCCCTTTGCTACTGCTTGTTGTAGTGCCTTGGCTTGGCTTTGCAGTGGTAATTGCGTTAATGCAGTAAAGTCATTGATTGGGCATGGTTCAAATAACCGCAAGCGATTCATAAAAAATTCAAACGGTAAGTCTTGTTGTTCAACTCGCCATTGTTTAAATAAATAGGGCTTCGCTAGATCCATATATCCGCGTGGATGCTTTACTTTTTCAGTTCGGGTAATGATGCCTGTTTTAGCGTCAGTTACCTTAGCATGGGCACCACAGCCTATGCCTAAATAGTCGCCGAAGCGCCAATAATTTAGGTTGTGTTGGCATTGGTAACCTGGTTTTGCGTAGCCTGATATTTCGTATTGCTGGTAGCCTGCTGCTGCAAGCAGTGCTTGGCCTTGCTCCTGAATATCCCACAAAATGTCATCCGCTGGCAAAGTCGGTGGCTTAGAAGCAAATTGGGTATTGGCTTCAATTGTCAGTTGATACCACGAGATATGAGGCGGATTTAAGGCTATCACTTTTTTCAAATCACTCAGCGCATCATCTAATGATTGGCCAGGCAAGCCGTGCATCAAATCAAGGTTAAAGCTCGTTAGGCCCGCGTCATGGGCTTGCTGTGCGGCATACGTTGCTTCATCTGCACCGTGAATTCGTCCTAATGCTTTGAGCTTATCGTTTTGCATGCTTTGCACACCGATTGAGATACGATTAATTCCCGCTGCGACGTATTCTTTAAAACGGCCAGTTTCCACGGTGCCGGGGTTGGCCTCTAAGGTAATTTCGCAGTGTTCACTCAGACCAATTAATTGCTCAACAGCGCTTAGCAATGTTACATAGGCATCACCTGTTAATAGACTAGGTGTGCCGCCACCAATAAAGATGGAGTGAATTTTTCGCCCTTGCACTAAGTGTAAGTCGGTTTTTAAATCATCAATGAGATGTTGTACATATTCCTTTTCAGGAATATCGCCTTTTTGACCGTGACTATTAAAGTCACAATAAGGGCATTTTTGCACGCACCAAGGCACGTGCACGTATAAGCTTAACGGTGGTAAATTCACAGGCCGCCTTTGAGCTTAAGCTCAGTTAGTAAGCGCTGTAATGCTGTGCCACGATGACTAACAGCATTTTTTTGTTCTTTAGTCAGCTGAGCGCTGGTGCACTTAAGTTCTGGAACATAAAATACGGGATCATAACCAAAGCCACCTTGACCGTCTTGGCTTTGTGTTATCTGACCTTCCCAGCTCGCACTGCAAATTAGTGGGGTAGGGTCATCGGCGTGGCGCATTAATACTAATACACACCAAAATCGTGCGCTGCGGTTAGGGTTATCAGCAAGTTCGTTTAATAGTTTATCTATATTATCTTGATCGCTGGCTTGTTCCCCAGCAAAACGTGCAGAGTAAACTCCCGGTGCACCGTTTAACCCATCTACCTCTAAACCGGAGTCATCGGCTATGGCTGGTAAGCCGGTTTCTTTTGCTGCATGGCGGGCTTTAATAATGGCATTTTCAACAAAGGTGGTGCCAGTTTCGGCGACTGCTGACACGTTAAAATCGCTTTGTGGTACGACGTTTATTTCAAGCGGGCTTAGCATCTGTGCTAATTCATTGACCTTTCCTTGGTTACCTGTGGCTAAAACTAAGGTTTTTTTCATGGTTTAATCTACATAAAATTTTTGCTGGAATTGCAGCTTTTGAAATTGGTTAGCTTGTTGTATTTCAACTTCAAAGCGAAGAATTTCTTCATTGGTAAAATCAACTTGTGCAAGATAGTAAATCGAGTCGCCTTCAATGACTTCTTTAAAATCTAAGGTTTGTTTATTGCCGAGTAAATTTCTAGCTGTACCTTTAAGAGTGGCTGTTTGCGCTGTTGCATCGGCATTATTTTTCAAAATTGAAATATTAACAATCCCTTTGTAACCACTACGCTCTAGACCGTAAGCTTTGGCTATTTGTGGTTGAACAAACGTAGATGGGAAAGCAATATAGTGCACTTGCCATGGGCCAAGCTCTTTATATTGCGCACCTTGCATTTTCTCACTGTGAGCGCTAAATGTAATACCAGCTAATGCAAAGAATAAAATACTCACTATTTTTTTCATAGGAAGCTCTTAAGTAAGAGGCCTAAATTTATAGGCCTCGGTGTGAAGAATGAGATTAACGGATTAAATCCATAAACAAAAATTGGGCAAATTGTAGTGCAATAATTAGCACTAAAATTGATAAATCTAAACCACCAAGTGGCGGTAATACTTTACGAATAGGTCTAAGCATTGGCTCTGTTAATTGGTGGAAAACAGCTTCGATAGGGTTATTGCCTTGGCTAACCCAGCTCAATAAGGCGCGGATAACTAACACCCAAAACAGCAAGTTTAGACCTTCTTTAACTACTGTTACTAGGGCATTAAAGAGTACAAAGCCCACCTCCCAAGTTGCGCCCACTAAAAAGATCAACGCAGTAATTTTTGCCGCAGCGACAATGAACGCCAGCAATAATGAGGCTAAATCTAAGCCACCTAAACCTGGAATAATTTTACGTAGAGGGTTTACAGCAAATGAAGTCGCTTTAACTACAAACTGACTCAACGGATTGTAAAAGTCAGCTTTAGCGGCTTGTAACCAAAAGCGCAGCAATACGACCATTAAAAATAGATCGAATAATGTGCTTATTAAAAATTGCATGGCGTTCATAACGTACCTTAATTAAAAAACCTTAAACATTAAATTGGGCTAAGCGCTTTTAAAGCTCTTGCTCCATTTGTTCTGCACGGGCGATACAGGCATCCATTGCATCAGCGACGGTGCCAGTTAGCCCTTGCGCTTTTAGATGCTCAACTGCAGCGTGTGTGGTGCCGCCTTTTGAGGTCACATTAGCGCGTAACTGTGAAATACTGATTTCAGGTTGCGATACCGCCATTTCGGCTGCGCCTAGTGCAGTTTGCTGCACTAAGCGACGTGCATCTTCATCACTAAAGCCCAACGCTTTGGCTTTTTCTTCGATAGCTTCCATAAATAAGAAAAAGTAAGCCGGTGATGACCCCGTTACGGCAATAACATCGTTAATTTGGGATTCTTGCTCAACCCACACAGCAATACCCGTACATTCAAATACTTGCTGTACAAACTCGTGCTCTTGCGTAGTTTCGCCTGCGCCAAATAAACCTGAAACACCACGACCAAGTAATGATGGTGTGTTTGGCATACAACGGATCATTTTAACGTCTTGACCAAGCATTTCACGTAACCGTTTAACGGTTAAGCCTGCTGCCACAGAGATAAATAGCTTATCGCTAAAGTCGATACCAGAATCTTGAAAAGATTGGCATAAATCGCCCATCATTTGCGGTTTTACAGATAACACAATAACATCGGCATCACGCAGTGCTGCGTTGTTATCTGCGGTGGTTTTAACCCCGAAATCTGCTGCTACCTTAGCGAGTTTTTCTTGGTTACGGTTTGTTGCAATAATATTCGATGCAGCAAAGCCTTTTTTTACCATGCCGCCAATAATGGCGTAGCTCATATTACCTGTGCCTATGAATGCAATTGTTTTATCTGTCATATCTTAGTTATCACCTTAGCTTCGTTGGCCAAAAATATCCGTGCCGATGCGTACCATGGTTGAGCCTGCTGCAATCGCAGCTTCTACATCACCACTCATCCCCATCGATACGGTGTCTATTTGAGGATATTGGGCTTTAAGTCTATCAAAGCAAGCCCGTAATTGCTCAAAATATTGTATTTGTTGCTGCTTGTCGTCTGTTTTTGCTGGAATAGCCATCAGCCCACGTAACTCTAAGTTCGGGCAGTGGTGAATGCATTCAGCTAAGGTATCGAGTTGCGCTGGCTGGCAACCTGACTTAGTCGCTTCTAAACTAATATTCACTTGGATCAGTACTTTTAACGGGGCTTTATCTGTTGGCCTTTGTCTGTTTAAACGTTTTGCTATTTTCTCACGGTCAATACTCTGTACCCAGTCAAAATGTTCAGCCACTGCCGCGGTTTTATTTGATTGAATCGGGCCAATGAAATGCCAAACTATATCGCTATAATTTGCTAGTTGGGTTATTTTATCTACAGCTTCTTGGACGTATGATTCACCAAATTCTCGGTGGCCCTGTTGATAAGCCGCTAAAATAAAATCAGCAGGCTTGGTTTTCGACACAGCCAACAAGCAAACATCACCTTCGTTACGATGATGTTTTTTTGCCGCGAGGGCAATTCTAGCATAGGCGGATTTAAGTCGTTCTGCTATTGTAACCATATAATTATCAGTTAGTTGTGGAGTCATAAATGGATATTACCGAATTATTGGCCTTTAGTGTGCAGCACAAAGCATCCGATTTACACTTATCATCAGGGGTTGCGCCAATGATCCGTGTTGATGGCGATGTGCGACGTATTAATATACCAGCGCTGGAAAACAAAGATGTGAACAGCCTAGTTTACGACATTATGAACGATAATCAACGCAAGGACTACGAACAAAACTTAGAAGTGGACTTTTCGTTTGAAGTGCCAAATTTAGCACGTTTTCGTGTTAATGCCTTTAACTCAAACCGTGGCCCTGCAGCGGTATTTCGTACTATCCCTAGCGAAGTTTTAACACTCGATGATTTAGGCGCCCCCGATATCTTCAAAACAATCTCAGATACGCCACGCGGCTTGGTACTCGTTACTGGGCCAACCGGTTCTGGTAAATCAACCACCTTAGCTGCAATGGTCGATTATATTAACCAACATAAACATCATCATATTTTAACTATTGAAGATCCTATCGAGTTTGTTCATGACAATAAATTATCACTGATCAACCAGCGTGAAGTTCACCGTGATACTCATAGTTTCTCTGCAGCACTGCGTAGCGCTTTGCGTGAAGACCCTGATGTTATATTAGTGGGTGAGCTACGTGATTTAGAAACCATTCGCCTTGCTATGACCGCGGCTGAAACTGGTCATCTAGTATTTGGTACTTTGCATACTACCTCAGCACCAAAAACCATTGACCGTATTATTGATGTATTCCCTGGCGAAGAAAAAAGCATGATCCGCTCAATGCTTTCAGAATCATTGCGTGCGGTTATTTCACAAACTTTATTGAAAAAAGTGGGCGGGGGACGAGTCGCAGCCCATGAAATTATGATTGCAGTGCCTGCGATCCGTAACTTGATCCGCGAAGATAAAATTGCGCAAATGTATTCATCTATTCAAACAGGTGCATCACACGGTATGCAAACGATGGATCAATGTTTAACCAATTTAGTAAACCACGGTGTAGTTACCAATGCTGAGGCGCGCGCTAAAGCACAAGATAAAAATAACTTTGGTGGACAGTAATGACACATTCTCTAGATTACTTTTTACGATTGATGCTTGAAAAGCAAGGGTCTGATTTATTTGTTTCAAGTCAATTGCCGGTCAGCGCTAAGATTAATGGTGAGTTGATTGCATTAGGTGACGAAAAAATATCAGATGAGGAGTCGCTCGCGTTAGTCGAATCAGCGATGAATGAAAAACAAAAAGCAGAATTTCATAGTACTAAAGAATGTAATTTTGCAATTGCTACTGATGAAGGGCGTTTTAGGATCTCGGCATTTTGGCAACGTGATCGTGCCGGTATGGTTATTCGCCGCATTGTTACAAAAATTCCAGACGTCACAGAGCTTGGTCTACCTTCAACGCTGACAGATGTGATCATGGCGAAGCGGGGCCTAGTGTTATTCGTTGGTGGTACTGGGACGGGTAAATCGACCTCTCTTGCTGCACTATTAGGTTATCGTAACCGTAATCAACGTGGACATATTTTAACTATTGAAGATCCCATTGAATTTGTACATGAACATCGAAAAAGTATTATTACCCAACGTGAAGTTGGCCTTGATACGGAAAGCTTTGAATCGGCTCTTAAAAGTTCATTGCGCCAAGCTCCAGATGTTATTTTAATTGGTGAAATACGCTCACAAGAGACCATGGAATATGCACTGAGTTTTGCTGAAACAGGGCATTTATGTGTGGCAACTCTGCATGCTAATAATGCTAACCAAGCGATTGATCGGATCATGCATTTAGTGCCAAAAGAAAAGCACGACAAGTTAAAATATGACCTATCTTTAAATTTACGCGCTATTATTGCGCAACAGTTAGTGCCTACCGCTGATGGCAATGGCCGTGTGGCTGCGATCGAAATTTTGCTGAATACGCCAATTGTTGGCGAGCTTATCAAAAAAGGTGACATTGGCGGTATAAAAGAAGCCATGGCGAAAGCAAAAGACATGGGTATGCAAACTTTTGATCAGGCATTGTTTGAACTTTATAAGCAGCAGCGAATTAACTATGCTGATGCATTGCACCACGCTGACTCACCAAACGATTTACGTTTGATGATTAAGCTTAGAAACAATGAACAGCAAGGAGCTGGCTTTTTACAAGGAGTTACCATCGATGGGCTAGAGCCCAAAGGTCAGTAGTATGAAAAAAGCATCAAATGGTTACTTGTGACGACTACCACTCATATTGTGAGTACACCATTTTTTGCTTTGGCTGCTGAGCAGCCGCAATTACACCAAGCAACTGAAATCAATATTCGTGATGATGTGTATTATGATTAGAGGCATTTTTTAGCAGGAAGACAGCCACAAGGTATCACTGATTTTAGTGGTCAGTTTATTCGCCGCGATGTTGTTGATATGATCATCGCGCAGCAAGCTTTGCATTTAGGTGGTTTTGATAGTTACTGGTAAGCTTGTTCAAAGAAACTTTCCAGAATAATAACCGCCGACATATTATCAACATTGCCTTTACCTAAGCTACGGTAACCGCCTTGCTCAAATAAACGTGCTTTGGCGTCCGCAGTGGTTAAACGTTCGTCCTGAGTCTCTACAGGAAGTCCATAGTGGTTATGTAAGCGGTTGGCAAACTTTTTAGCTTTGAAAGTAACTTCTTGATTACTACCATCCATATTGAGCGGTAAACCGACAACCAGTAAATCAGGCTGCCATTCATCGACATGCTTTTTAATAAAATCCCAATTAGGTATGCCATCTTTTGCTTTAATTGCAGTGAGACTTGAGGCTGTGCCTGTTAACTCTTGGCCAATTGCAACGCCAATGCTGGTGGTGCCAAAATCAAAGCCCATTACGGTACGTTGACCCTTGGGCTTTAGTTGTTTCTTTGTCATGTTATCTCTGTGCGTTATATTGCTGCTTGACCACGCTCACGCGTGGCCAACTTCAGAACTTAATTGGCTAATATCAATGCCAAGAGTCGCGACTGCTTTTTCCCAGCGCTGTTCAATTGGAGTGTTAAAAATAATATCAGGATCAGCTTTAATAATAAGCCATGAATTTTCTAGCAGTTCTTGCTCAAGTTGCCCTTGTTCCCAACCAGAGTAACCGAGTGTAATAATAAACTGTTCCGGCGCTTGCGCTGTGGTTAAACTGGCCAATACGTCTTTGGATGTGGTGATCATAATATCACTGCTGAGTTCTTGGCTTGCGCTATAACCGGATTTTGGCGAATGCAGTACAAAACCACGATCCGTTTTTACCGGCCCTCCTGCAAATACAGCAACACTTGCGGCATGGGCTGACTTGTCGTTATCGATCTCTATTTTGTCGAGTAAATCACCGACAGTAATATTGATGGGCTGATTGATCACCAGCCCCATAGCCCCGTCTTCATTGTGCTCACAAATATACGCGACAGCACGTTTAAAAAAAGGGTCTTGCATTGATGGCATTGCGATTAAAAAATGATTTTCTAATGATTGCATAACGATACCCCTTTATTGTTAGTAAATTTAAGTATGGCTCAGTTTTCTTTCTATGGCATCAAATAAGCGCCCAGTAATTGAAATATCATAAGCGGCTTCAATTTCTTTTACGCAGGTTGGTGCCGTCACGTTAATTTCTGTTAATTTATCACCAATGATATCTAGGCCTACAAATATAAGTCCCTTCGCTTTTAATGTTGGCGCTACGGCTTCGGCAATTTTCCGGTCAGAGTCACTGATCGGGCGTGCTTCACCGCGGCCACCTGCGGCTAAATTACCACGTGTTTCACCATTTTGCGGGATCCGAGCTAGGCAATAAGGGATCACTTCACCATCCACTACCAATACACGTTTATCGCCTTGCTTGATTTCAGGGATATAATTTTGTGCCATGGCAAAACGACTACCGTGTTCGGTGAGTGTTTCACAGATAACGCCGATGTTGGCATCATGTTCAGTGACACGAAAAATCGACGCGCCCCCCATGCCATCTAAAGGCTTTAGGATAATGTCTTTATGTTCGGCCAAGAATGCGCGAATTTGGTGTTTACAACGGGTTACTAAGGTGTCAGGAGTATGCTCACTAAACCATGCTGTAAATAATTTTTCGTTCGCATCACGTAGACTCTGTGGCTTATTAATAATCAATGTGCCTTCAAGTTCTGCGCGTTCTAAAATGTACGTGGCGTAAATGTATTCAGTATCAAAAGGCGGATCTTTTCGCATTAAAATAACATCTAAATCAGCAAGTGCGATGGTGGTCTTTTCTTCAAGTTCATACCAGTGGTTAACATCGTCAAATACGGTTGCTTTTGCTGCTGTGGCATAGGCTTTGCCTTTACGTAATGAAAGATCATTCATTTCCATATAGTAAATTTCATAGCCGCGGTTTTGGGCTTGCATCATCATTGCAAAACCAGTGTCTTTTTTGATGTTAAATCCACTGATCGGATCCGAAATTATACCTAACTTAATTGCCATGTTCGTTGCCTTACTGAATATATTACTATTGATATGAGGGTGATTTAGCTATTTTCAATTAGCTAAATCGCCAAATTGTAGCTGTAATGCACTTAAGACCGTTAAAGCGGCAGTTTCAGTTCGCAATACACGTGGACCAATACGAATATCAACAAATGCGTGTTGTTTGGTTTGCGCAATTTCTTCATCGGTAAAACCGCCCTCAGGACCCACTAAGAAGCGTACGCCAGCACTGGGAACTTGGATTGTTTTGATGCTGTGCTCCGCGCGAGGGTGCAGGGTCATTTTAATTTCGTCACTGTTTTGTGCAAGCCATTGGCTAAGATCAATCGGTGGGTGAATGGTGGTTATAGTATTACGTCCTGATTGCTCGGCAGCTGCAATGGCTATTTTTTGCCATTGTAGGTGTTTCTTTGCAAGTCTTTCAGGGCTTAATTTAACCCCGCAACGTTGGCTAAAAATCGGCGTGATCTCAGTGATCCCTAACTCCACCGATTTTTGAATCGTAAAGTCCATTTTATCGCCACGGGAAATACCTTGCCCTAAGTGAATGCTAAGTGGTGATTCAACGTCTTTGTCAGCAAATGAAAGTGGCATTGCCACGACTGATTTCTTACTAACGTCAATGAGTTCACACCGGTATTCGCCACCTTGGCCATTAAACAATGAAATATGCTCACCAACTTTCATACGTAACACGCGACCAATGTGGCCTGCGGCATCATCTTCTAATTGCAGTGGGGTGGCAATTTCAATGGAACTTGCTTGATAAATATGAGGAACTCGCATGTTGACCTTCAACAAAAATAGCTAATGTTGTTATGGTAAGTAAGTCATCTCTTTGGTGCAAATACTAATTGTGAGAGCTGCATAATTAGTTATTGAGCTTTTCGCATAATGCATCTAAATCTTGCGGGGTTTCGGCTATTTCAGTTTGACATGATAAATGATTGTTCTGCGCGACATCGGTGACCGGTTCAAATTGATAGCCATCAATGGTTTCTTTTATTAAAAAGCGAACAGAGTGTAATGAGTTAAATATAAACCGTTGTTTATCATCAGCGAGTAAATAATCCGTTTCATTGAATAGCACCCCGGCAATATCATGATGCTCGTGTAAGTAACTGGCTAATTCTGACACGCTAATTTCATTGCTAAAGTCACAATAGCAGTAATCTTTGATTAGCTCATCAAACATTAACTTTACTAATTGGCGGGTGTGTGTACCTGCTACCACTAAAGTGCTGGGGCGAGTTCCGTGTGGCTGAGCAAAATAGTGCTCAGTAAATTGCCGACTGAATTCACTGTCGTTGTCGATCAGTAGATAGTTACTTACTTCAAACGGCATAAGGCCCCACGTGTTTGAATATTTCCAAGCTTAAACTGAAAACATGCTTATTAGTAAATAGCCTATTGCACTGAAAACAGCAAATTCAATGCAGGCTACGCCAATATTATCTTGATGATCAATTTCAAGCGCAGTATCAATGTTTGGCAAAGAAATGAACTTGATAATAGTCGTTAATAAATACAGTAATAACCACATAGTGCCGCAATGTAAAGCTAATGTGAATAAATTCTCAACCATTTTACCACTATGGAAGGTCGCGCTGGCTAGGCCTGCATAGATAGCTAATGCAAGTCCGATCGATTTACCCGCATAGCGGATGCCGATTGAGGTATTTTCTAAATTAAAATTATTTTGTAATGACGCGCCTTGATTAGCGCGGGCAAAACGGTATTCACGCAGTTTGCTGTCTAAAGCAAAAAAACCTTGGAGTAAAAAGAAGCTAACAAATGCGATGAGCAAATTGCTAAATCCTTGCGTGTGAGACCAGTTATAAAGTCCTAAGGTAATGATAAAGTTGGCTATCAACATGCCTGAATCAACTAAAGCGGCACAGACATTTTGTTTTAAGATGGCGGCTTCTTCGTTAAAGCGGTGTAAAATCCACTTACGGTGTATGAGGTGACCTACTTTGATAAAAGTGAATAAAAGCACTATTAATACAACTACTTTAATCGGGTTTGATTGGGCTGCGCTAATATTGATTTCATCAAATAAGAAAGCCATCGTAGCGATCACTACACTGATTTCTGAGGCAAAGCTGATCCCCATTGCAAAGTTATCATGCTGAGCTAGTTCTTCTTTTAAAGCCTGCTTAGCCTTGAGCTGACTAATTACACGTAAACAAATAACTGCTACACAAATAACCGTAAAACAGATAGCAATCGCAAGTAAACTAGTGTTAGATAAAGATAAATATGACATTAAGAACCTAGGGTGGTTATTATTATGTTAATCATTCTAGTACGGTTACGACAGATATAAAAGAGAGTATTTGATGACACTAAGCGAGCAACTTCCAGCAGCACTCGACAACCTCGGTCGCGAGCGCTTTGTACAGCTTTACCCTGAACGCTCCCCAAGTGAATTAATTATTAAATTGATAGGCTTGAGTGACTTTGCATGGCGTTGTTTGCAATCTCAACCACAGTTAATTGAAATACTATTGTCTGATACGCAAATGAACTTGCGTGATTGCCCAGATCCATTTCAAGAGTTAAATTTGGCAGAAGTGGATGAAGCGCAGTGTCATAAAATTTTACGTCGTTATCGTGAACGTTATTGGTTAAAAGTCGCGTGTTTAGATTTATGTTATAACAACGACATTGCAGACAGCATTGGCTATATTTCAGCACTTGCTGATCAGTTAATTGATAGTGCTAATCGTTGGGCATTTGCTCAAGTTGCTATCGTAAACGGCGAACCATTAGATGATCAACATCAACCATTAGCAATGATGGTTCTGGGCATGGGCAAATTAGGTGGCCAAGAATTAAATTACTCCTCTGACATCGATTTAATCTTTTCTTATCCTCGCAGCGTCAAAACTCAAGGCGGGCGTCGCTCGTTAGAGGCGCAAGTATTCTACACTAAAGTTGCGCAAAAGCTGATTGCAGCACTGAACCAAAGCACAGTTGATGGCCAAGTGTTTAGAGTTGATATGCGACTGCGCCCGTTTGGCGAAAGTGGTCCTTTAGTGATGAGTTTCACTGCAATAGAAGACTATTATCAAGATCAAGGTCGTGAGTGGGAACGTTATGCCATGCTTAAAGGGCGTTTGATTGGCGCGCCAACCCGTTATAGCGATGAGTTTTACCAGTTATTAAAACCATTTGTATATCGTCGTTATATTGATTTTTCAGTGATCGAATCACTACGTAAAATGAAACAAATGATAGCCCAAGAAGTACGCCGTAAGCGTTTGACTAACAATATAAAGCTAGGTGCAGGTGGTATTCGAGAAGTGGAGTTTGTGGTGCAAGCTTTGCAAATGGTAAGGGGCGGTCGAGAAGCAAATTTGCAAACGCAATCCTTGCAAAAAGCATTAGCGGAACTTGAGAATATTCAAATTATTGCTGAAAGTGAAGCGCAGTTATTACGGTATAATTATTTATTCTTAAGACGCGTAGAACAGTATTTACAAATATTTGCCGATCAACAAACGCAAACATTACCTGATGATGAACTCAATCAACAGCGGTTAAATTACTTGTTAGGGCAAGGGGACTTCAACGCATCTTTAGCGCAAATAAATGACATTATGGCGGGTATACATAGTGAGTTTGAGCAAGTTATTGGCTATGAAAGTGAACCTGTCGATCCATGTGAAAGTGCCTTTATTAGTGCATGGGAGCATACCGATATTAGCGTGTTAGAACAACCCAATGATGCGTGGCAAATACCGCTAGAAGATTTTAGAGCGCGGTTAACAAAAACCAAAATTGGTCACCGCGGTCGTGACATTCTCGATAAACTCATGCCGTTATTGTTGAAGCAACTTGCTGATAGTCAGGTAACCGGTGATGTATTTAGTATGATCTGCCAAGTGTTAAGTAAGGTTATTTCACGTACAGCGTATTTAGAATTACTCTATGAAAATCCAGGTGCGTTAAAGCAATTAGTTTCATTATGCTGTCACAGTAAATGGATTGGTGAACATATTTCTCGATATCCCATTTTACTTGATGAGCTAATAGACCCTGCGGTGCTGTATAAGCCAACCCCATTGAGTGCCTACAAAGATGAAATACGTCACTATTTTTTACGTATTGATGGTGAAGATCTAGAGCAGCAAATGGAGGCGCTGCGTCAATTTAAACAAACCCATCAATTGCGTATTGCTGCCGCTGATGCAACGGGTGTACTAGATGTAATGAAGGTCAGCGATCACTTAACTGCATTAGCTGAAGCAATTGTAGAGCAAGCTGTTAATCTGGCGTGGCAACAAATGGCACAGCGCTTTGGTACTCCCCCTAATACTGATGATGAACATAAAGGCTTTGCTGTTATTGCATACGGTAAAACCGGTGGTTTTGAAGTTGGTTATGATTCCGATCTTGACTTAGTTTTTGTACATAATAGTGATGGCTCAGAGCAAACAAATGGTAGCAAAGCGATTGATTCTCGTCAGTTCTACTTAAAACTGGCGCAACGATTAATGCATCTATTTAATACCCGTACAGCATCGGGTATTTTATATGAGCTGGATACGCGATTACGCCCAGAAGGCGCTTCAGGGCTAATGGCTATCAATTTAGAAAGTTTTAATCATTACCAGCAAACTCAAGCGTGGACATGGGAGCATCAGGCTTTGGTGCGTTCACGCATGATTTTTGGCCAAGCTGAATTACAACAGCGGTTTGCGAAAATTCGCTTAGGTATTTTGTGCCAGCAACGAGATCCAGAAAAGCTCAAAGAAGATGTGATCACCATGCGTGAAAAAATGCGAACGCATCTAGCCAAAGGTAATGATATTGAATTTGATTTAAAGCAAGATGCCGGTGGCATTGCTGATATTGAGTTTTTAACACAATACTTAGTGCTCAATAATGCTCACCGTTTTGATGAGCTAACAACCTATTCAGATAATGTCAGGATCTTAACTGATGCGGCTCGCCTTGGTTGTATTAGTAAAGAGACTAAGCAAGGCTTGATTGCAGCTTATATTGATTACCGTTCTCGCTATCATGTATTGAGCTTAGATCAGCAGGGGCGTTGTGTAACTAAAGAAGAGTTTGCCACACATATTGCGTTTGTTAGTAATGCATGGCAGCAGGTATTTGAATTAACTTCTTAGGCGTTTGCAATTCTCGCGCAAATATTCAGAGGGCAGCTCAGTGATCACCGCTGCCCGTTGTTTAAAGCAAAAAAACGTATAGACTTCGTTCTCAAAGTCATCGTTGATAGCGCGCCCTACTTGATAGAGAGTTGAGTTAAAATTACTATCCACTCTAAAATGATCTTTGACTACATAATCTTTATTTAAATACCAATATAAGACGATGTCTTCATCACGTGCGTATTCAGTTAACACTTTTTTTAATGTGGAGCCGTTTTCGAAACGTCTGGGAATATACTCCCCCGTCCAGTTTGGTGAAGAAGGCTCAACGACTTTCGCACGCTCGGTTAACGCAGCATCAATATTTATATCTGGAGCCGGGAGTTTAAGTACATACTTATCACGTTCATTGTTTTTATTAACTTGGTTACGTAAAGCAGAATAAAAGCGCGATAAACCTTGTGCCGCGGCATTTTTAGTCTCTTTCATATCCATGACTGGACCATGGCCTAATAAAAAATAAAGTGCTGCGGCAATTAAAATGGCTGCTAATGATAAATGCTTAACCCAAAACCACATAACTCATACTCTTGTGTTTGTATTTGTTAATAAAAGCATATTCCAGTGATATTGTCACTTGTAATAAGAAGGCGCATCGATATCTGGACGCGTTTTAAAACGTCTATGCAGCCACATATATTGCTCAGGGGCAACGTTTACAGCTTGCTCTATGCGTTGGTTAACCCGAGTTACATCTGCTTTATCATCACCACTGGGGAAATTCTCCAGCGCTGGCAATACTTCTAAATGGTATTTTCCTTGCTCATCACGACGGCTAGTTAAGCTGACTGTTTCACAGTTTTTACTGGCTGAAAACAGTAAAGTTCCAGTGGTGGTTGCTGCATCTTGAACTGCAAAAAAAGGTGCAAACTCGCAACGTTTACGGCCATAGTCTTGATCGGGCAGGTAGTAACAGACTTTTTTGTTTTTCAGTGCTTTTAATAGCCCTTTGACATCGCGTTTGCCAATTAAATACTCATTTGAGCGTAAGCGGCCACGGGTCATAAAAAATTCCATTAGCGGATTATTATGCGGACGATAGAAGCCGATGCCTTGGTGATTAAGTCCCATTACACGGCTGGCTATTTCAAGGTGTAAAATATGGGGAACGAGCAATAGTACGCCTTTACCAGCTTGTTGTATGCGTTCAAAGTGCTCAAGTCCTTTCACAGAACCATAAACACGTTTGATCCGCCAATTTGGCCACCACCATGCCATACCTGTTTCAAGTGTTGCAATGCCAGTGTTTTCCATATTTTGTTTAACCAGTGCACGTTGCTCTTCAATAGGCATATCAGGAAAGCATAATTTTATATTAACTTCAGCAATGTGGCGGCGCTTTTTCATCGTGCGGTGTACCAAGCGACCAAGTTGTTTGCCTAACCATAATTGCAATTTAGACGGTAACCAAGAGACCGTATATAAAATAAAAACACATAGCCAAGTAAGCCAATAACGCGGGCCTAGGAAAGACCATTTAAATGCAGATGAGTTGACCACGGAAATATCTCATATTCGAAAAGTACTTAGTTTAACTGGATGAATAAAAAAATACAAAAAAGCCAGCAATTTGCTGGCTTTTATAAAGGGTTAACTAAAAGAGTCGTTTAGATTTCTTTTAAGCCTTGATTAATCGCCAGTAAGTCATCGCTTGTTAAAGTCCCCGCAGCTTGTTTTAAGCGCAGTGTTGAGACTACATAACGGTAACGCACATCAGCAAGGTTACGTTTTGCATTAAAAAGGTTTTGTGTGCTGATCAATACATCAACAATAGTACGAGTACCCACTTCAAAACCTGCTTCAGTGGCTTTTAATGCACTTTCCGCGGAAACAACGGCTTGCTCAAGGGCTTTAAAGGTGGCGATATCAGATACCACTTGATTATACGAAGTGATCGTATTGCGTGTAACTGCACGTAAGCTTGCTTCTAGGTCTTCACTTGCTGCTACATAAAAAGCACGTGCTTGATCGGTCGCAGCTGTGGTTGCACCACCAGAATAAATTGGCACACTAAAGTTAATGCCTACATTGGCGCTGTCACCACGAGGCTTCATATTATTGTTGTTACTATCAGTAAGTGTGTCACCGTAGCTGGCGTCTAATGTTAACCTTGGATAGTGGCCGGCTTGCGCTAAATCAATTTGATCTTTAGCAATATCAACGGTTACTTTTGACACTTGTAGATTTAAGTTGTTTTCTTCTGCCAACTTAATGTAATCAGTTGATTGCTTGGTTGGTTTGACTGTAGAAAACGTTTCAGTATTTAATGTATCAAGTTTGGCATGATATTTACCGGTGATCTCGCGAAGCTGTTCACGGGCTGTTTCAACGCCATTTTTTGCGACGATCTCACGAGCAACAGAGTTATCGTACTGCGCCTGCGCTTCATGAACATCGGTAATTGCCGTTAAACCTACAGCGTAACGCTGTTTAGTTTGCTCAAGTTGGCGTTCAATAGCGCGTTTTTCTGATTGTACAAACTCTAAATTATCAATGGCGCTTAATACGTTGAAGTAACCCTCTGCAACACGAACAATGAGGTCTTGTTTAGCAAAGTCGTACTGAGCCGTTGCTTGCAATGCTTGTTTGTCAGCTATGCCTAATGAATTCCATGCACCTAAATCAAACAGAGTTTGACTGAGTGTAAGACTACGACTAAATGAATCGGTATCAGTATCTGTATGAATATAACCTGCGTTATCGGTCCCAGTGTATGTAGAACTGTCCGTTTTATCATAACCCATAGAGAAATTGATTTGCGGTAATAAAGCACTCATCGCACGATCACTGTTATACGCTTGTGCGTCAGCTTGTGCTTTTGCTTTTAAAACAGTTGGATCGTTAGCTGTAGCAATTTCGTAAACTTGTAATAAATCTTCAGCATTAGATGCTGTAGCCGTTAATGCGCAGGATAAGCCAATTAGCGCAGCAAGAATGTTCTTTTTCATTATTCGTTCAGTCCTTAGACAATTTTCGTTCTAAAAGCATGGTAACCTGTTTTACTTAATAACAAAAAAAAAATTGCGTAAAACAGCGTAAACAAGTGTAACAGAATATAATAATCCTCAAACTATTTGAGTTAATAAAGCGATTTAGGAAGATAAATGACCGATAAGACCGTAGCAAAGTTCAGCAGCAATGATGTAACTATCGCGCCAATAGAAAATTTATATGCAGGTTTTTTTAAAATAAATTTATATCAGTTTCAGCATGCCCTTTTTGCTGGTGGGCAATCAGCAACGATCCGCCGAGAAATACTCGAACGCGGTGACGCCGTAGCCGTTTTACCGTATGATCCTATTTCAGATAATATATTGCTCATCGAGCAAATTCGTATTGGTGCGATCAAGAGTAAGCAGTCTCCTTGGTTATTAGAGTGCATCGCGGGTATGACGGATGGCAGCACTGATTATGAGACTGTAGTAAAACGTGAGGCATTTGAGGAAGCGGGACTTGAACTGGATGAATTAGAGTTTATGTTATCGTATCTTTCAAGCCCAGGCGGCACGACTGAGAGGTTACACCTTTATTTAGCGCTTACTGATTTAAGTCAGCTGCAAAGTGGTGTTTATGGGCTTGAAACAGAAGGTGAAGATATAAAAACTCACATCATCAGTTACAGTGAAGCGATGGCACGTCTAGCCAGTGGTGAAATAGACAATGCCGCTACGGTTATTTCATTACAGTGGTTAGCACTTAATCGCGAACGTATAATGAATAAATAGACTACCCTTAACATCTAATTTTATGGCGGTAACGTGACAGCACTTGCAGTGAAACAACGATATATTCAAAGTCTCCCTAAATACTTGACCTTGTGTGAGCACAATTACTTACGCGCGCTAAAGTTGCTGCCTAACGAGCGCAAACAAGGCAGTACGCGACAAGTACAATTAGGCAATAGCCAGTTTGCAATTAAAGTAGATGGGTGTGCAAAGTACACTATGGATATTTCTATTACGCAATTAACGGGCATGTTAGCAGGCTTCACCCCACTGTTTTTGACTGTGCGTTTGTACCATGATGCAAAGGTGGCAGAAATAATTCACCATGACTACCACCAAAGAATTAAACCATCCTATGGTTACCCTAATCCGCAAATGCATCAAAAAGATGAAAAATATCAGCTCAATGCATTTTTATATGATTGGTTAGTGGCATGTGTAGAAAGTGGTCGCTCTGTACTCAATTGGGATGTGAATAATGGCTTGGTTTGATGTACATGCCACTTTCAAGCACAATCAACTACGTTTAGCGCATATTACCGATAGCCATTTATTTGCTGATCCACAAGGTGAGTATTTTTCGGTTAATACCGCAGAGCACTTTTCTCGCGCGCTGGCACACATGGCAGCGCAGTCATTAGATGCGGTTATTTTTGGTGGTGATTTAACTCAAGATCACAGTATTGAATCGTACTCGTTATTTGCTCAGTTGATTGCTGACTCAGCGCTTACCTGTCAGGTATTTTGGCTGCCAGGAAATCATGACGATATAGCTGCCATGAAACACATTTCTAGCGGCCAAATAAGCAACGCTAAGCGTTTAATTGCTCAGGGTTTCGAAGTGTTATTGATTAACTCTAAAGGCCCAACTCCCGCAGGCTGGGTAAGTGAAGTGCACTTAAATGAGATCACTGAATTATTAGCAAATACAGTGTCACCGAGTGTGGTCTTTTGCCATCATAATCCGCTGCCAATTAACGGCTATTTAGATAAGCATATGCTTGAAAATGGGCCACAGTTACTTAACATGTTACAAAACAGTGGGCAGGTTAGGCATGTATTTCATGGTCATGTTCATAATGACTATCAATTTCAGTTCAGAAATATTGAAGTGGTGGCGACCCCTGCAAGTTCAGTACAATTTACTAAAAATAGTCACCATTGGCAGCAACAAAATTTAGGTGCGAGTTATCGGTTATTAACGATAACTAAGTCAAGCGATGACGTAATTGTTGATTCGGAGCTAGTATGGCTCAACGAGTAATTTATATTCATGGGTTTAATAGCAGTGAGAAATCATTTAAAGCTGTCCGCTTTGGTGAGTATATGGCACACTATGACGTTGATTATTGTGTGCCGCGCCTAAGTCATGAACCGTATCATGCAATAATTCAGCTTGAGCAATTAATAACGCCAAATACGGTATTACTTGGCAGTTCTTTAGGTGGTTTTTACGCCACTTATTTATCGCAGAAATATCAATTACCAGCAGCGCTGATCAATCCTGCTGTTAAACCTTATTTATTATTGAGTTCATTGTTAGGGCCGAACTATAATCCGTATCAGGATAGCCATTACGAGCTCAATAATAGTCATATTAACGCGTTAAAGTCACTGTCGATACCATACTTGAAACGCCCATCATTACTGTATTTATTACAGCAAACGGGTGACGAAGTTTTGGATTATCAGCAGGCCGTTAAATATTATTCACAATGCCAGCAACGGGTAGAATTTGGGGGTGATCATAGCTTTATTGGCTTTGAAGACTCCATTGCTAGTATTGTAGATTTTCTTAAAATCACGTAAAACATAGCTAAGCGCATAAAAGATAAAAACTATGAGTCAGCAAAATTATAACGCCGAAGCCATTGAAGTATTAAATGGGTTAGAACCTGTTAAACGCCGTCCTGGCATGTACACCGACACTACCCGTCCTAATCACTTGGGACAAGAGGTTATTGATAACAGTGTCGATGAAGCAATGGCCGGCCATGCCACTAAAATTGATGTTATTTTACACGAAGATAATTCACTAGAGGTCAGCGATGACGGCCGTGGTATGCCTATTGATATTCACCCAGAAGAAGGTATCCCTGGGGTTGAACTAATTTTCACTAAATTGCATGCCGGTGGTAAGTTTTCCAATAAGAATTACCAATTTTCTGGTGGTTTACACGGTGTCGGTATTTCTGTAGTAAATGCGCTCTCGACCCGAGTTGAAGTGGTTGTGCGTCGTGATGCACAGCAATACATGATGGCGTTTGAAAATGGCGATAAAGTTGAAGACTTACATGTCATTGGTACTGTTGGTAAGCGTAACACCGGTACCACAGTGCGTTTTTGGCCGGATGCCAGCTATTTTGATTCCGCTAACTTCTCATTACTCAAGCTACATCACTTGCTTAAGGCTAAGGCTGTATTGTGCCCGGGTTTGCGTATTAAGTTTACTAACAAGCAAACCAAAGAAACGCAAGAGTGGTACTATGAAACGGGTTTAAAAGATTACTTAAACGAGGCCGTTAAAGGATACGAGGTTTTACCACAAGACCCATTTACAGGCGAATTCTCAAGCTCAACTGAAGGGGCTGATTGGGCCGTTGTTTGGTTGCCAGAAGGCGGCGAATCAATTGCTGAAAGCTATGTTAATTTAATACCTACAGCGCAAGGCGGCACCCATGTGAATGGTTTGCGCCAAGGTTTACTTGAAGCGATGCGTGAGTTTTGTGAATTTAGAAACCTCTTACCGCGCGGCGTAAAGTTGACCCCCGATGATATTTGGGAGCGCTGTAGCTATGTCTTATCAGTTAAAATGCAAGATCCACAATTTGCTGGCCAAACCAAAGAAAAACTCTCATCTCGTTCGTGTTCTGCATTTGTATCAGGGGTGGTTAAAGACTCATTTAGCTTGTGGCTGAACGAACATACTGATACTGCAGAGCTGCTTTCTGAGCTGTGTATCTCAAATGCTCAAAAACGTTTACGTGCTGCTAAAAAGGTGGTGCGTAAACGTGTTACAGCAGGCCCCGCATTACCTGGTAAATTAACCGATTGTAGTGCCGCTGATAATGATCGCACCGAATTATTTTTAGTCGAAGGTGACTCAGCAGGCGGCTCAGCAAAACAAGCGCGTGACCGTGAATTTCAGGCTATTATGCCGCTACGTGGTAAAATTTTGAACACGTGGGAAGTTGAATCAGGGCAGATTTTAGCATCACAAGAAGTACACGATATTTCAGTTGCATTAGGGATTGATCCAGATTCCGCAGATATTTCTTCTTTACGATACAATAAAATCTGTATTTTAGCGGATGCTGATTCCGATGGGCTACATATTGCCACCTTATTATGTGCGCTTTTTGTGCGTCATTTTCCTACCTTAGTAAAAGCGGGGCATGTGTTTGTTGCGATGCCGCCATTGTTTAGAATCGATATTGGTAAAGACGTTTATTACGCCTTGGATGAAGATGAAAAGTCAGGCATTTTAGCTCGTATCGAAGCTGAGAAAAAACGTGGCAAAGTGAATGTACAGCGCTTTAAAGGCTTGGGTGAAATGAACCCACTACAATTGCGTGAAACAACCATGGACCCTAATACTCGCCGCTTAGTACAACTTACTTTAGAAGATGAAGTGGAAACCATGGAAATGATGGATATGCTGCTTGCGAAAAAACGTTCATCAGATCGTCGTCAATGGTTAGAAGACCATGGAAATCGTGCTCAAGTGTAATTAAGCCAGGGTGTAAATATGCAAGGTCAACAAGGAAGCTGTTTTAGCTATTTACACATACGTGTTTTATTACTCAGCATATTTGCGTACTTGTATTTATATTGCGCTGCGTCAAACGCAGCGCAGCAACCGGCTTTAGATGCGCAATGGTTGGCGACACAACGCGACCTTGCACATGAGAAAAGTGTTCAAGATCCAGGTCAAGCTACTGAGTTTTTAGAATTAGTATTAACCCAACAGCACACTCGCTTAACGCCCTTACAACGCAGTGAGTTACAACTTGATTTAGCTGAAAATTACTTATTATTGGGTGAGTTGACTAAAGCCATAGAGTTGGAAAAACAACTTGCCAATGAATTGGCAGTATTAAGTAATGAGTCGTTGATCAATTACTACTTAATAAAATCCACTATCCATAGTTACTCGGGTCAAGCTGATAAGTCGTTAGCGATTTTAAAGACCGCTGAGCAGCAAGTCGATCTACTTGGTAATGATAAGTTAAGAAGTAAAGTATACGGCGCGTTAGCGAGTTTTTATGTTTATAATCATGATGATATTAAAGCATTAGACTATTTTTATAAAAGCTATGAGATTATTAAGCGCAGCGGAGATTTACTTGATTTAGCCTACATAGAATCGACCATGGCAAAATCGTATGAGTATTTATTTGATTACGATAAAGCACTGCAAATGCAGCACAAGGCGTTAGCTTATTTCCTAGAGAATGATTTAGTGTTTGATAGTTTAGTGTCGTACTTTCATTTAGCTAAAGTATATTTAAAGATGGAGTGTAGCCAAGAGGCAATTGATAGTAGCCAAACAATGCTCGCAATGGCCCACAAAGTAGCAAATGAAAACTTAGTGTACTACGGTTATATAATATTGGCCGAAGCGTATTTATTTGAACAAGATATAACGCGTGCTAGTCATTACCTTGCACTCAGTAACCAGTTTTTCGATAAGCTTGAAGATGTCGCTAACATTGCCAATCACTTATACATTCAAGCTGCTGTCGAGCTTGCACAAAATTTAACTGAGCAAGCCGCGCAAACGTTAGCAAAAGCGCAGTTGATGTCTGAACAAATACCAATAGAAAATAGTATAACGTCGTTATTAAAGCTGGCACGGTTACAAACAAAGCTGGCCGTACAACAAAATGATTATCAACTGGCTTATAAGTATCAACAAGATTTCATAGCGTTAAATGATCAGCATTATAATAAAGTACGTGAGTTGTCGCGCTCACGTCATAAAGTCCAATTTGATACCAAACAAGTTGAACTTGAAAAGCAATTGCTTAAAAAAGATAAAGAGCTTAATGAGTTTGCTTTACTAGAAATTAAACAACAGCAAGCACTACAAAATACCATTATGTTTAGTGTGTTATTGTTGTTTTTACTCTTGTTACTGTTTTCGTGGCGACAATACCGATTAAAACGTAAGTTCAGTTTATTGGCAAATACTGACTTTTTAACCGGTGTGGCAAATCGACGCAAAATCATGGATCTTGCTGAGTTACAGTGGCTACAGCTGAAAAAAGATAATCATAATTTTTGTTTGATCATTTTTGACTTAGATCACTTTAAGACTATCAATGATGAGTTTGGTCATCCAGCTGGGGATCATGTATTAAAAGCGATTACTGAGATTTCGCAACGCGCTATTCGCGACAATGATGTTTTAGGACGTATTGGTGGAGAGGAGTTCTTAGTGGTGTTAAGTAATACATCGCGTGTGGAAGCGGTAGAAATCGCTTATCGAATTAAAAGTGATATAGAAAAAACACAGATTAATTATGGCGAACATGTGCTTAGAATGACTGCAAGTTTTGGTGTCGCGCAAAAAGGTGTGCATCTAAACTCATGTAAAGATTTATTAAAAAACGCAGATAAAGCGCTCTATACTGCAAAAGAGCGTGGTCGAAATAGGGTAGAAACCGATGAATAAATTACTAATATCTCTACTAGCAGTAGGGTTGCTAAGCACGCCCTTAGCAGCAAAAGAAATTATTCAAGAACTCAGTGTTCCGGATGGTTTTACAATAAATATATTTGCCAGTGATGTAGAAAACGCTCGGCAGCTTGCTGTGTCAAAAAAAGGCATAGTGTATGTTGGCTCGCGAAAAGCGGGCAATGTGTATGCATTGATTGATCACAATAGCGATGGAATTGCTGATAAACAAATCTTAGTAGCCAGCGGTTTAACCATGCCATCTGGCTTAGCAATTAAAGATGGTGATTTATATGTAGGTGAAGTACATCGGATTATTCGCTTTAAAAATATCGATACACAATTAAAAGCGCCAAGCTATGAAGTGGTATACGATGCGTTGCCAACTGAGCGCCATCATGGTTGGAAATTTTTACGTTTTTCACCTACTGGCGAATTGATCATCCCAGTTGGGGTACCTTGTAATATTTGCGGCGAAGATGAGCGGTTTGGACGAATCTTTTCGTTGGATGTCAGTACCAAACAAATGACCACGCTTGCGCAAGGTGTTCGTAATTCTGTCGGTTTTGATTTCCACCCAAGTACACAGGTTATGTGGTTTAGCGATAATGGTCGAGATATGATGGGGGATGATTTGCCTCCAGATGAGTTAAACCGTTTAACGAGCGAAGGTGAGCACTTTGGTTTCCCATACGTGCACGCAGGTGCAATTTTAGATCCTGAGTTTGGCAAAGGCAAAAGTATTGCAGATTACAGTGCTCCAGCGTTAGCGTTAGGTGCACATGTTGCACCTCTAGGTATTCATTTTTATAACGGAAAGCAATTTCCGGCTAATTATAAACAGCAGCTATTTGTTGCTGAGCACGGGTCGTGGAACCGCAGTAAAAAATCCGGATATAAAGTGGCAGTTGCCACCATTGAGCAAGGACGTGTGATAAAATATACGCCGTTTATTACGGGCTTTATGAAAAACGAAGAAACATTGGGTCGTCCAGTTGCTTTTGCAGAACTTGCCGATGGCAGCTTATTGATCTCCGATGATTATGCCAATGTGATCTACCGTGTAAGCTATAAAAAAAATTAGGTAGGCTTTGATGAGTGATACAGATACTTTGCTAATGCAAGGAATTGAACAACAAACAATGGGGCGTTTTACCGAGGACGCCTATTTGAACTACTCCATGTATGTGATCATGGACAGGGCATTGCCGCATATTGGCGATGGCTTAAAACCCGTACAGCGCCGGATTATTTATGCGATGAGTGAGCTGGGTTTATCAGCGGCAGCGAAATATAAAAAATCTGCGCGCACAGTTGGTGACGTATTAGGTAAATATCACCCACATGGAGATAGCGCCTGTTATGAAGCGATGGTGTTAATGGCGCAACCATTTTCATATCGTTATCCACTTGTAGATGGACAAGGTAACTGGGGCGCGGCAGATGATCCTAAATCATTCGCTGCAATGCGTTATACCGAGGCACGTTTATCTAAGTTTTCCGAAGTACTGTTGAAAGAGCTTGGCCAAGGCACCGTTGATTGGACGCCTAATTTTGATGGCACTATGGATGAGCCTAAAGTCCTGCCTGCACGCTTACCGCATATTTTACTTAATGGTATTACGGGGATTGCCGTAGGTATGGCAACAGACATTCCGCCACATAACGTGCGTGAAGTGGCTAGCGCCTGTTGTGAATTGTTAGATAACCCAAAAGCTGAGTTGGACCAATTGCTTGAGCATGTGCAAGCACCTGATTATCCAACTGAAGCAGAAATTATTACGTCAAAAGCTGATATTCGTAAAATTTATCAAACTGGTCGTGGTTCGATAAAAATGCGGGCTATTTACACAGAAGAACACGGTGATATCGTGATCACTGCATTACCGCATCAGTGTTCTGGTGGCAAAGTGCTTGAGCAAATTGCAGCACAAATGAATGCGAAAAAGCTGCCTATGGTGGCTGATTTACGAGATGAGTCAGATCACGAAAACCCAACTCGCATAGTGATTATTCCTCGCTCTAATCGTATTAAAGTGGAGCCGTTAATGGCCCATTTATTTGCAACGACAGATTTGGAAAAAAATTACCGCGTTAATATTAATATGCTGGGTCTTGATGGCCGTCCGCAGGTAAAGGATTTACGAACAATTTTAACTGAGTGGCTGGTGTTCCGTCGTGAAACTGTGCGCCGCCGTTTGCAGTATCGCTTAGATAAAGTATTGGCTCGTTTGCATATTTTAGAAGGTTTACTCGCTGCCTTTTTAAATATTGATGAAGTTATAGAAATTATTCGCTCTGAAGATAAGCCCAAGCCGGTGTTAATGGAGCGCTTTGGTATTACTGATATTCAAGCAGAAGCAATACTTGAATTGAAACTGCGTCATTTAGCAAAACTCGAAGAGTTTAAAATTCGTGGTGAGCAAGATGAACTAGCGAAAGAGCGTGACAAATTACAGCTGATTTTAGGCTCAGAACGTCGTATGTCGACGTTGCTAAAAAAAGAAATTCAAGAAGCCGCAGAGATGTATGGCGATGAGCGCCGTTCACCAATTGTAGAGCGTCTAGAAGCAAAAGCACTAAGTGAAAAAGATTTGATCCCATCAGAATCTGTAACTGTGGTGCTATCGGAAAAAGGCTGGGCGCGAGTAGGTAAAGGCCATGATTTAGATGTAGAAGGGCTGAGTTATCGAGCTGGTGATGCATATAAAGCCTCAGCTAGGGGTAAGAGTAATCAACCCGCGGTGTTCTTAGATTCAGCAGGGCGCGCATTTGCCACCGATGCACATGGTTTACCGTCGGCACGAAGCCAAGGAGAACCAATGACAGGGCGGTTTAACCTCACTGTTGGTGCGAACTTTGAACATGTAGTAATGGCTGATGATAAACAAGTGCTGCTAATGGCATCGGATGCAGGCTATGGTTTTATCACTGATTTTGTTGATTTAGTAAGTAAAAACAAAAACGGTAAAGCTTTGGTAAGCGTCCCTAAGGGGGGGCAGTTATTGGCGCCAATTAGAGTCAATGATGTTGCCACTGATTACTGTATGGCTATCTCGAACGAAGGTAGAATGTTACTGTTCCCGTTACGTGACTTACCAAAGTTGGGTAAAGGTAAAGGTAACAAAATAATTTCGATTCCAAGCGCAAAAGTGCAAGCGCGAGAAGAGTTTGTAAAAGTGTTGACGGTTGTGCCAGAAGGAACGAGTGTTACCTTGCACGCAGGTAAACGTAAATTGACCCTAAAACCAAGTGACTTAGAGCATTATCATGGTGAGCGTGGTCGTCGTGGTAATAAGCTACCGCGAGGTTTACAGCGAGTTGATGAAGCTGTGGTTGAATTAATTACTGTTGACGATAGTGAGTCCACCGAAACAGAGTAACAATTTGACTTAATTGTTATTAAACTAAATGGCCTGCGTTTGCAGGCCATTTGTTTTTAAAAAGAAAATTAATTTAAGCTTACAAGTGTGCGCTAAACTCTCGTTTAGCAACTAAAATAACGCTATAATGCCGGCGTTATTATTTTTGGAGAGTTTTCTTTGTTAGCTATTATTCGTATTTTGATCATGGCATTATTTATTTTACTAAGCTGTATATTTGGTTTAATACTTTGTTTAGTAAAGCCTTTTCATATAAATAATGTACATATTTTGGCTAGTTGGTTTGGCTCTATGGCTAAAATGCTTGGGGTAAAACTGGTTATTACACGTCACCCTGATGCACAAAACTGCGGTCCGGCAGTGTACGTTGCAAACCATCAAAATAACTACGACATTTTCACGTTACCAGCCGCAGTACCAAAAAACTGTGTAAGCTTAGGGAAAAAAAGCCTGAAATGGATCCCATTTTTTGGCCAGCTTTACTGGCTATCGGGAAACATTTTGATTGATCGTGGTAATCGCTCAAAAGCGGCTGGGACTATTTCTAAATCAGCAGATAAAATTAAACAAAAAGGCCTGTCTGTATGGATGTTTCCTGAGGGAACGCGTAGTTATGGTCGTGGTTTATTGCCATTTAAAACAGGGGCATTTCATACTGCATTAAATGCCGATGTGCCAGTAGTGCCTGTATGTATGAGTACAACGGATAAAACCATTAAGCTAAATCGCTGGGACAATGGTACAATCTATATAGACATGCTAGCGCCACAGCCCCTTGATAAAAAGGTTGGGGCACGTGAACACGCAACACGTATTCACTCTATAATGGCTGCTAGAATAACTGAATTAGATGCTCAAGTGAGAGAAAAGTAATGGAAAATTGGCGTGAAATAAGTGAAGACATTGTAACTTCGTTATTAGAAGATGGCTCAGATCCAGAGATCTTATATGAAGTTGAACACCACTTTGTCTGTGAAGACTTTGCAAAGCTTGAGCAAGCTGCATTAGCCGCGTTTAAGCTTGGTTATGATGTTGAAGAACCTGCCGAGCTAGAGCTTGAAGATGGTAGTAAAATTTGGGGATTTGACATCGTTGTAGAAGCAGAGCTTGATGTTGATGTTATTATGGAAGACGTTGATAAACTTGCCCAACTGGCGGTAGATACCGATGTAGAATACGACGGCTGGGGCACGTATTTTCAAGAATAAGTAGCGAGTGGTGAGGGCAACGTTAGAGAGAGTAAAGTTAGCGAGAGTAAAGCTCGCGAGGGTAAACAGCTTGACCCTTGTGTTTGGTTTCTAATCTCGCCAACTCGCGCTCCCATAAGTAAATGCCAACTCGCAATATCCACAAATAAATGCAAATCCACACTACCGACAAGTAAATATAAGTTTACCTCATACTTAATTATTGTTCCTGCTTTTAGTTATAGACATTTATACTGGATAGTTGATAATAAAAAGCCATTATTGAAAAAGTAACTTATTGCTATTTATGCTCATTACCCTCCCTATTTCTGAACTCGTACCAGGTATGTTTGTTGACAGTGTCAGCAAGCAATTTGAGGGCGCTGATAGTATCAAGATTAAAACTCGAGGTTTAGTTCGTGATAAGTCAATTATAAAGCGACTAATATCTGAGGGGGTGCAAGAGTTATTAATCGACTTTACTCAAAGTGACGTAGGGATCCCCGCTAAGTACCAACAAAAAACTCCGACGACTAATGAGCCTGTAGCAAAAGCTAAAAAAGTAAAAGCCAAAAAGGTTATCTCTGTCGAACAAGAGTTTGCTAAAGCCAGTGTTAGTTATGAGCAACATAATCGTAATTTGCAAAGCTTATATGGCGATGTAACTTCAGGTTTAAAGATGAATATGACGTTGCTTGATGATATTGCCAAAGATATTGTGGCATCGGTATTTCGCAATCACAATGCAATGACCATTTTAACGCGTCTTAAAGATAAACATATGTACAATTGGCGACACATGACCAATTGCGCTATTTTTGTCACTGTATTTGCTAAGTACTTAGGTTACAAAGAAAGTATTGTTCATGAGCTTGCTATGGGGGCATTGTTGCATGACTTAGGGCAAGCTAAATTACCTCAAGGGATTTTCTCTAAGCCTGAAAAAGTGAACAAGTTAGAGATGCAAGCGATTAAAAAGCATGTTGCACAAAGTCTTGGCTTAGTAAAAGGAGAGAAAGGCATTACACCTTTGATGCTTGATATGATTGTTAATCATCATGAGCGTCTTGATGGGAGTGGTTACCCTCGAGGTTTGCAAGGTGATAAACTTAGTCGGCCAGCACGAATAATGGCGATTGTAGATGTGTACGATGCGATGACCGCAGATAGGCCGCATCAAATAGGCGATGAGCCAATTAACGCACTGCGTTATTTATTGGCAAATAAACAAATGTTTGATGGGGAGTTAGTACAACGGTTTATTAAGTGTTTAGGCGTGCATCCGGTAGGGACTATTGTTAAGTTAACTAATGAACGCTTGGCTTTAGTCACTGAAGGGAATCACCAGAATCCAATTCAGCCTAAAGTGAAAATTTTCTATAACGCTAAACACAGCCATCATATTACTGCAAAAGATGTTGATTTAACTTCACCTGAACATGATTTAAAAATCCTCGCGAGTATTAAGCCGTTAGACTACCAGCTTAATTTGGCTCGTTTGTTAAAAGAGCATCTGCTGGTTTAAGCGATTTTTTAATTTTTGATTGATCACAGCGCTTTTTAGCTGACTGCTTTGCTGATAAAAGAGCACCGCTGAAGCAACTGACCATTAATAATAGCCATAATAAAGTTCCCTTTTCAGTATGCAGGGCTCCACAGCAAAACAATAATGCTATCAAGGCGAAAATAATCGCGCCTAACCAATAATGATTAACAGGATTGTCGCATTGCCCAGCTCTTGTGCAGGCACAAAAGTTCGCTTTGCAAAAGCAATACACACTCGCCCCAGAAAAAGCTAATGCAGCAATAATTAATGCTATTTCCACAGCTTTACTCCTTTTACTGACTCTTGTTGAACAGTCTAATTAGCGATTAGAATCAAGTCAACCTAAATGATAATTAATAGCAATTGCAGTTAATGCTGCATCTTGTCCGATGTGTTTTAAAAGGGTGTTATCCTGCTGTTAAAAACTTGTTTAAAAGGTGTTTTTTAACGAATTGTTACAGTTTTTTATTAAAAAATAAGGTAATGTGCTAAGGTTTTGAAGTAACTTACTCCTAATAATTAGATACATCACATGGGAACCCAAGCGCATAGTTTGGTTAAGGTAACATAATGAAATTTACAAAAACTTTAATCGCAGCATCTCTTGCTGTTATGTCTGCAGATACGTTTGCAGCAGCTTTTCAACTAGCTGAGCATAGTGCTTCAGGACTTGGCCGTGCTTATGCCGGTGAAGCTGCCGTAGCCGATGATGCTTCAGTCGTAGCTCGTAACCCAGCATTAATGTCTGTATTTAAAGAGCAGCAATTAAGCGTTGCAGGCGTTGCAGTTGTTCCTGATGTTAGCCTACGTGGTACTTCTGCGAGCAATGCATCAGTTAACCCAAATGAATTAAATGATAGTAGCATTGCACCGGCTGCGTTTGTTCCAGCCGGTTACTTTGTAATGCCTATTGATGATAAATTTGCCGTTGGTTTTGGTGCGTTTTCGAACTTTGGCTTAGCGACCGAGTTTGATGCCGATTACCCGGCAGGTCAACTTGCTGGTGAAACTGAGATCGTTACTGTAAATATGAATGTGAGTGGCTCATATAAAATTAACGAGCAATTTAGCGTAGGTCTTGGTTTAAACTATATTTACGCAGACGCGAAAATTGTACGTAACTTTGGTGCTAATCCATTTGGTGTGCCAGCACAAACTGAAGGCGCTCACTTAGAAGGTGATGATACTGGCTTTGGTTGGAATGTAGGTGCTACGTACCAACTAGATGAGAACAGCCGCTTCGGTTTTAATTATCGCAGTGAAACAGACATTACATTTGACGGTGAATATTCTAACCAATTACCAGCATCAGCACCTTTTAATGGTTTAGCTGGTGCAAGTGTACCGGGTAGCGTTGAAATTACTTTACCAGCAATTGCTGAGTTTTCTGGTTCACATCAGTTAGATGAGAAAACAGGTTTACACTACAGTGTAATGTGGACCGGTTGGGATAGCTTTGAAAGGCTGGAAGCTTACGTACCAGGCTTAGAAGAGCCGGTATTTGACAAAGAAGAGAACTTCTCTAACGCAATGCGTTATTCAATCGGTGGTGATTATCAGTATAACGATGCTGTGCTACTACGTGCAGGTCTTGCGTATGATGAATCACCAGCTGATAAAAACCATATGTCGATTTCTATTCCTGACACAGACCGTTTTTGGTACTCGTTTGGTGTTAATTACACGATGAGTGAGCAAGCAAACTTAGATATTGGTATGAGTATTTTACGTGGTAAAACACAAAAGTTTACTGAATCAGATAAATTAGGGCAGCAGTGGGGCTTTGAATCAAAAGGCCATGCGTACTTATTTGGTGCACAGTATAACTACACGTTTTAATATTTGACTAGAACCTAGAACCTAGAACCTAGAACACAAAAAAGCCGCGATACAATAAAGTAACGCGGCTTTTTAAATGCTTTGTATAAATATTACAGACTTTCGATCTTCGCTTTTTGCTCAAGTAGTTTTGCTTTAGCGTCTGAAAACTCTGCAAGCTTCTCATTTTCTTTAGCAAGTACCGCTTCAGGTGCATTGTTTACAAACTTCTCGTTTGCTAGCTTGTTTTGCACTTGGGCTAGGCCTTTCTCAGCTTTTTCAAGTTGCTTAGCAATACGCGCAAGCTCTGCGTCTACATCTATTAGACCAGCCATTGGGATCATGATCTCAAGGTTACCCACATAAGATGTTGCGCATGCTGGCGCGTCATCTTTGTTATCAAGGAGGGTAAATTCTTCAATTTTAGCAAGAGAAGCTAAGAATGATTTATTTTCCTCAATACGACGTACATCATCACTCGATGCATTTGCTAGTAACACTGATAATGGCTTGCTTGGGCTGATATCCATTTCACCACGAATGTTACGAATAGCGAGAATGAATTGTTTCACCCACTCTAAATCGTCCATCGCTTTAGCATCAACGTTCGCTTCATTGTATAGCGGGAATGCCTGTACCATGATGCTAGTATTGGCTGTTTCAAGGCCTGCTAATGGCGCAACACGTTGCCAAATTGTTTCTGTGATGTATGGCATCATTGGGTGCATTAGGCGTAGCAAGCTCTCAAGTACAGTAATAAGCGTATGACGTGTACCACGTTGCTGTGCTTCATTACCTTTGAATAATACGGGCTTAGTCAGCTCTAAGTACCAATCACAGAATTGGTTCCAAGTGAACTCATAAAGCGTATTGGCTGCAAGGTCAAAACGGTAGTTATCTAAGTGCTCAGTGTAGGTTTTTACCGTCGCTTCAAATTGCCCTAAGATCCAACGATCAGCAAGTGAATATTCTTTTGCAGCATCGCTTGTAAAACCACAATCTTGCTCTTCGGTATTCATGAGTACGTAACGGCTAGCGTTCCATAACTTATTACAGAAGTTACGATAACCTTCAAGGCGGTTCATATCCCAATTGATATCACGACCGGTTGACGCCATTGCTGCAAGAGTAAAGCGCAGTGCATCAGTACCATGGGCTTCAATGCCATTTTCAAACGTTTTACGGGTGTTCTTTTCAATCTTTTTCGCAAGCTGCGGCTGCATCATATTGCCAGTACGCTTGGTCACTAAACTCTCAAGGTCGATACCGTCAATCATATCAATTGGATCAAGTACGTTACCTTTTGATTTTGACATTTTATCGCCATTTTCATCGCGAATTAGACCCGTTACATATACCGTTTTGAATGGCACTTGTGGCTTGCCGTTGTCATCTTTGATGAAGTGCATGGTCATCATGATCATACGCGCCACCCAGAAGAAAATGATATCAAAACCGGTTACCAACACGTCAGACGGGTGAAAGGTTTTTAAGTCATCGGTATTTTCAGGCCAACCTTGCGTTGAGAAAGTCCACAGTGCAGACGAGAACCAAGTGTCTAGCACATCTTCGTCTTGGCTCAGAGCTACATCATCAGCAATATTGTTTTCGCGACGCACTTCAGCTTCATCACGACCGACAAATACATTACCTTCGCTGTCGTACCAAGCAGGGATGCGGTGACCCCACCAAAGTTGGCGTGAAATACACCAATCTTGTACGTCGTTCATCCATGAGAAGTACATGTTCTCGTATTGCTGCGGTACAAATTTAATGTCGCCATTTTTAACGGCATCTTTTGCAGGTTCAGCCAGTGGTGCAACGCGTACATACCATTGGTCGGTAAGGAGTGGTTCAATTACTACACCAGAGCGGTCGCCGTAAGGTACGGTTAGCGCGTGATCTTCGATTTTTTCAAGTAAACCAAGCTGTTCAAATTCAGCAACAATCGCTTTACGTGCATCAAAACGGTCAAGGCCATGTAAGCGTTCAGGAATTGGCGCGTCAAATTCAAGCTCTTTGCCGTCAAAGGTGTAGGTTTCACCTTGGCTTAAAATAGCCGCATCTTTATCGAAGATGTTGATCATCGGCAGTTGATGACGTTTACCTACTTCGTTGTCGTTAAAGTCATGAGCTGGAGTGATTTTTACACAGCCTGTGCCTTTATCTTTATCGGCATGTTCGTCAGCAACAATCTTAATACGACGATTAACAATCGGCAGTAAAATATCTTTGCCGATCAAATCTTGATAGCGCTCGTCATCTGGGTTTACTGCAACACCTGAGTCGCCTAACATGGTCTCTGGGCGGGTGGTTGCAACCACAATGTAATCTTTACCATCTTGCGTTTTAACGCCATCAGCTAATGGGTAACGTAAGTTCCACATAAAGCCTTTTTTGTCTTTGTTTTCAACTTCAAGGTCTGAAATTGCTGTGTGCAGTTTTGGATCCCAGTTTACTAGGCGTTTACCACGGTAGATTAAGTCTTCTTTGTGCAGGCGAACAAACACTTCTTTAACGGCTTCAGATAAGCCGTCATCCATAGTGAAACGTTCACGATCCCAATCAACCGATGCACCAAGGCGGCGAAGTTGTTTGGTGATTGTGCCGCCAGATTGGTTTTTCCATTCCCAGATTTTATCAATGAAGGCTTCACGGCCTAAGTCGTGGCGTGTTTTGCCTTCTTCGGCAGCAAGTTTACGCTCAACTAACATTTGTGTTGCAATACCTGCGTGGTCAGTACCTACTTGCCATAAAGTGTTGTTACCTTGCATACGCTTAAAGCGCGTTAAGGTATCCATAATGGTGTCTTGAAAGGCGTGGCCCATGTGTAAGCTACCTGTGACATTTGGCGGTGGGATCATAATTGAATATGCGTCGCCTTTGCCTGATGGTTTAAAGTAGCCTTTTTCTTCCCAGTCTTGGTATAGCGACTGTTCAATATCTTGCGGATTGTAGGTTTTATCCATTACACAGAACCTTAAATAAGTACTTAAATGAGTTAGTTAGCTATTTATACAATAGGGTATGTTAGCTATTAATATCTTGCGTGGTGATATTAGCACCGAGTTGGCGTAGCTTTTTAAAACGCTCACGGGCGGCTTGTTTTGCTATGGCTTCTACGGGTACAAAATCAAAAACTTGGTTAAACCGGCGAATAAAGTCCGGTAATTGTGCTGCCAAGTTAATTAAAACTTTACGATTACCGACGGGGGGGGTGGTGCCTATTTCAACGGGCGCACCGCCTTTTGGGCCTTCACCTTGCAGGTTATGTGGCACAAAACTGTCGGGGTCAAATGACCAAATAGTTTCATCAATGGCATGGGCGACTTCAAGATCATCGACGTAAATAAATATACGATGACCAAGACGATACTGTTCAGCCGCAATATCAGCCGCTAAGCGAAAGTGATCGTCAGCCTTGGCTAATGACTCATCTTGTTGCTTTATAACGAAAAACTGGGCGTTGATGCTCATTGTATCGGGGCTTCCCACAGTATTGAAAATAATACTTAAATCAAAGCAGAGATTTTGCCATATAACGTGTTTTGCTTCAATTAATACACTCATTAAGTGGAGAATAAATAAGGCGCTGAAAAGCGCCTTATTTTAATTTAAATGCATTGTATGCGAAGGTTAATCTTGACTGGTTTCGCTTACACCCGCACGGTTTAGTAAGTATTGTGTCAACATCGGCACTGGGCGACCTGTTGCCCCTTTATTTTTACCGCTACGCCACGCGGTACCAGCAATATCTAAATGCGCCCAATTATATTTCTTAGTGAACTTAGATAAGAAACACGCGGCGGTAATAGTGCCTGCTGCACGACCACCTAAGTTGGTGAAATCAGCAAATGGGCTTTCAAGTTGATCTTGGTAATCATCCCACAGTGGTAATTGCCATGCACGGTCGCCACTTTGTTCAGAGGCTTTTAATAAGTCATGTGCCAGTGGATTGTGGTTTGATAACAACCCTGTGGCATGAGCACCAAGGGCAACAATACAGGCACCGGTTAAAGTGGCTACATCAATTACAGTTTCAGGCTCAAAGCGCTCAACATAGGTGAGTGCATCACATAGCACTAAACGTCCTTCTGCGTCCGTATTGAGTACTTCAACCGTTTGCCCTGACATAGTGGTTAGAATATCACCAGGTCGATAGGCATTTGAGCTTGGCATATTTTCACAACCGGCTAAAACACCAATTACATTAATTGGTAATTGCATTTGTGCTAAAGCACGCATGGCACCAATTACCCCGGCAGCACCACCCATATCGTATTTCATTTCGTCCATGGCTTCGCCAGGTTTTAGTGAAATACCGCCTGAGTCAAAGGTTAAGCCCTTACCAACTAATACGATAGGGGCTTGATCTTTCGCGCCACCTTGGTAGTTAATGACCGACATCACCGATTCGTTATCGCTACCACGGCCAACAGCCAAGTATGAATTCATCCCCAGCTCTGCCATTTTTTCTTCACCGATAATATCCACTGTGATGTTATCGAAATTAGTGGCAAGTTCTTGCGCTTGTTCACCTAAATACGCTGGGTTACAGATATTTGGTGGCATGTTTGCTACGTCTTTACATAACTTGCTACCAGCAGCAATCGCTAAGCCGTGCTCAATAGCGCTTTCACCAATAGTTAACTCACGACGAGTAGGTACATTAAATACAATTTTACGCAGTGGACGACGTGGGTCGCTTTTTTTGCTTTTTAATTGATTAAATGTGTACAAGCAATCTTGAGTTGTTTCGACCGCTTGGCGGACTTTCCAATACGTATCGCGACTTTTTACATGTTGCTCGGTTAAAAAGCACACCGCTTCCATCGACCCAGTTTCGTTAAGGGTATTAATGGTTTTTGAAATAATTTGTTTGTATTGTTTGTCATCCAGTTCGCGCTCTTTACCACAGCCAACAAGTAGAATGCGTTCACTTAATACGTTTGGTACATGATGTAATAACAGTACTTGCCCAGGCTTGCCTTCGAGATCACCACGGCGTAATAAATTAGAGATATAACCATCGCTGATTTTATCGAGTTGTTCTCCAATGGGGGATAAACGACGTGGCTCATAAACGCCAACTACTATACATGCGCTACGTTGCTTTTCAGGACTACCACTTTTTACGCTAAATTCCATTGTCACTCCTAATTTTGAGTCATTTAACCCTTAGATAAGGGCAATTAAATAAAAATCCAGACATTAGATTAATACTAGCTTATAAACGCTGACTCATTATGTGTATTTGAACTTTATATGTTTAGTACTATCAATACCACTAAAGCGACAATATATCGAGTTGCTAGGTATGATATTTAATGTTGATGACATATAATAAAATCTTAAGTTTACTAAAATTTTCTTACTCTTAAAGTGAAACACGACGTTTAACAGGGGCGATCATTGCTAATTTTCCGTTATTTGACCACTGAAGTATTAAAGTCTCAGGTCGCCGTATTTTTAACTTTGATGACAATTTTTTTGTCGCAAAAGTTTGTTGTTATTTTAAGTGATGCCTCTGAAGGTGGCATTCCAGCTAAGTTAGTGTTGTCGATGATTGCACTAAAACTACCACAATTAGCTTCATTAATTTTACCACTTAGTATCTTTTTAGGAATTATTCTCGCCTATAGCCGAATTTATGCCGATAGTGAAATGACGGTGCTAAAAGCGTGCGGGGTCAGTGAATGGTATGTGGTACGAGTGACCTTGATTTCTAGTGTGCTGCTTGCGCTTTTAGCGGGTGTATTAACTTTGTATATTGCGCCATGGGCTAGCGAGCAAGAATATCAACTAAAAGAGCAAGCCAAAGCAGATGCCGGATTGTCGGCGCTGCGAGCTGGACGTTTTCAACAAACAGGTAACGAAAAAGCCGTGGTATTTATTCATAACATTGAAAATGGCGGTAAAGAATTACATAAAGTTTTTGTTGCTCAACTACCAGACAACGAAAAAGATAACCTAGCTCGGTTAGTGTATGCTGAGCGTGGTGTGGTGATTGAGCAAGAAAGTGGCGAGCAACAATTAATCCTCAGCGACGGTAAGCGATACGAAACAGACGGTAAGACACCTGCACTAAATTTAACCGAATTTGATGGTTACAGTGTACAAATACGTGAACAAGAAATTGAACACCAACGCCGCAAGCTTGAAGCCGTACCAACTATGGATCTATTGACTATGCAAGGTCCTGAAGCGGTTGCACAGTGGCAATGGCGTTTAGCTATACCGCTGTCGATACCGTTACTTACTTTACTGGCAGTTCCGCTGAGCGTGGTAAACCCGCGACAAGGTAAGTTTGCTAAATTAGTGCCAGCTATTAGTTTATATTTAGGCTATTTCATTTTACTCAATGCCGCCAAGTTTGCTGTTGAGGATGGCAAGATCCCACCTTCAATTGGTTTATGGTGGATCCACTTTACGGCGCTATTTATTGGTGGGTTTTTAATAATCAAAGGGCGTCCATTAGGGGCTTGGCTCAAAGCAATCGTCACTAAGCGGGAGTTAGGCGCATGATGAAAATGCTTGATTGGTATTTAGGCCGCAGCATCTTACAGACCACGGGTTTTGCTTTAATGGTGTTGGTGGGTATCAGTACCCTTATTAAATTTATCGAGCAATTAAAATCAGTTGGTCGCGGTAGTTATGATATCGCCACTGCGCTGTTATATACCTTGTATAGCATGCCAGGTGATCTTGTGGTGTTTTTCCCTATGGCTGCACTTATTGGCGGTTTAACTGGGTTAGGAGCACTTGCCTCAAATAGTGAGCTAGTTGTAATGCAAGCGGCTGGTATGTCACGCTTGCAAATCATAATTTCAGTAATGAAAACCGCAATATTTATGGCTATCTGTATGATGGCGCTTGGCGAGTGGGGAGCACCAGAAGCGCAGCTTAAAGCTAAAGAGTTACGTAACCATGCAATTCATGGCGGTGATGTATTCAACGCGCAAAAAGGTGTGTGGGCAAAAGATGGTAATAACTTTATTAATATTGAAGATGTAGATCAAAATGGTGTGTTGCACGGTGTAAATATGTACCATTTTGATAAATCGCTGCAACTTACGCAAATTACCAAAGCCCGTGAAGCCGTTAGCCGAAAAGATGGTTGGTTATTGCGTGATGTAAATAAAGTGCAGCTGACTGAAGAACAAATTAATACTCAGCAACAAGATGAAGAGTTTTATGACTCACAACTAACCGCAGAAAAATTAGGCGTGGTATCGGTTAAGCCTGAGTCACTGTCATTTACTGGGTTGTGGTCATACTTAGGTTATTTAAAGCAAAATGAGCAAGATACCAGTACTTATGAGTTGGCGCTATGGCGTAAGATAATGCAACCTGTGTCAATTGCGGTGATGTTGTTAGTAGCCCTGTCGTTTATATTTGGCCCGCTGCGTACTGTAACCATGGGGGCACGTATTGTAATGGGGGTGGTGACAGGTATTGTGTTCCATTTAACCAATGAGATATTTGGCCCCGTTGTGATGGTTTATCAAATTCCTGCAATTATTGGCGCCACTTTACCGAGTATACTTTTTATTGGTTTTGCCACTTATTTACTCAATAAGCGTAATTAGTTGCTTGTTATTCTAGGAGCCTAGGCTCCTAGAAAGTCTGCTAATCCAACGAACGGTAAATACGTTTGTTTTCTTCTTTAGTTAGCGTAACAACCTCGGTTTTAGATAAGTAATCTTGTAAAGCGCGTTTATTTTTAAAATCAACTAACACCACTAAATTACCTAACCCGAGTAATGCCGTTATGCTGCGAATAACCGCTTGTGGCCAACTGATGAGTTCGTTATTAAGGGTTTGTACTTTTAAACGCCATGCCCGCATACCAATAGTTTGCCCGCTTTTAGTCCAAAAATAAGCAAAAAACGCAATGTTAACGCCTATAAATAGTGCGCTACGAATACCATAAAGCAGTGGTGAATCTTGTATTAGTGCGGCAGGATCTTCTGTTTGTGGAATAAACCCGAGTGCAACTAAGCTCTGAATCGCAGCAAAATACAAAATAGCAGTCAACATAGATAATGAAATAACGACTAAAGAATCGTAAATCAATGAAGCAAAGCGACGCCAGAAGCCCGCACGTGGAAACTCACCAGACATAAATACACTCATAAAGTTAATATGCGCGCTAGTTTAGCAAATAGCGAGACAAATACTAGCCACTGCGTAATTGGTTTAAATAGGGGAATGTTAATGGTTGCTTAATTGTTAAGCGGTTGATCGGGGTTTTGTAAAAAACGCTTGCTGCGTCTGTGATTGTTTGTATAATGCTTGCCATAGAGACGAAGATAGCTCGATAAGTCTTAGCTCTAAAGTGGTTTTTCTTTATCTTCTCATGTTAGAAGGTTAAAGAAAAATGATGCCAGCGTGATGAAATTGGTATACATGGGGGATTCAAAATCCCCTGCCGTAAGGCGTGCCGGTTCAAGTCCGGCCGCTGGTACCACTTTTGATAACCCTGACCAAATTGGTCGGGGTTTTTTTATGCCTGTAGCAAAGTGAACTCGGGCGGAAGCTATACAAATTTAAGAACAAAAAAGTCAGTTGTTAAACCAACAACTGACTTAGTATTTTAGCTAGATTTTATTGCTTTAAGTCAATGCTATAAAGAGCAAAGCCGTTTTCATCTAACTCGATAGGTGATGTAGGGCTTACAGCTGGTAGCGTTTGCGCAATACTTGCTACTGCATCCAGTGGGGATGTTCTAAAGACCACATTTAAATCAGTGTCAGTGTCCACTGTCGCAAAGCGCCAGTTGTTATCAGCTGAAGGATCTATGCTGCCTTCTGCACTTTTAGCTGCTTCACTAATAATATAGTTTCTGAGTACACCACGGTTTTCATCCGGGCCTTCAAACGTTTCACGGCTGGTGCCATCTATTGCTGGGAAGTTACCACCACCAGATGCTCGATAGTTGTTAGTTACCACTAAAAACTCAGCGGTTAAATCAATCGCTTCACCTTGGTATTGCAAGTTGGTAATGCGCGAGCTTTCGGCGTTAACTAAATTACCATCGTTGTCGTATCGTTTAGCCTGAGTTACATCTATCTCGAACGTTACGCCATCAATTATATCAAAATTAAATGACGGGAAAGTGGTATCGAGTAGGTTTTGTTGCGCGCTACTGTTTACATCTATTTGATTAAATTGACCTGCTGAGCGCTCAAGCCATTCTTTAACATCTTTTCCTGTTACGCGTACCATGCGAATAGTGTTCGGGTAAACGTATAAGCTTACAGTGTCTAATAAGGCGATATCGCCAGCCTTAACGTTAGTGTAATCTTCAATACCATTACGGCCTGCTCTAAATGGCGCAGCAGCAGATAGAACGGGGAGGCCATCAAGCTCAGTACCCTGAATAAATGCTTCCCCCCAGGCAATTTGTGCGTCTGAAACAATTTGAATTGATGGATCATCTTGAACAAGTGCAAAAAAGCTATAAATAGGCGCAGAGATTTTTGCAAATGGTTCGCTAACCCATTCAATCGTTGCTTTATGCTCAAGTTCAATTGCGGCTGCAACATCAGTATCAGCTACGGCTAAGTCAACAAAATCACCATTTTCATCAGTGCCACTAATTGCACGATTTTCAACACGAGAGCTAACGACTTGCCAGCCGCCATCTTTAGTTGGGTCGATCACTAAATCAATAACACCTAAATGATTACCAAAAAAACCAGGCATAACCGCAGGCACACCATTGAGCTTACCATTTACGTTGTCGATACCAGCAAATTCAAACCCGTCGTAAGCAGCATCACCAGGGAATATGCGGTGGTTATGACCAAATAAAATTGCATCAATACCTGGCACTAGCGATAAATAAAGCGCTGTGTTTTCTGCTAAGTCTTCTTTTGCGCTAGCGGTTAACCCTGAATGTGGAATAGCGATGATGATATCAGCGCCTTCAGCTTTCATTTGTGGAATGAATTTTTCAGCTGTTTTAATAATGTCTTTAGCTATTACTTTACCCTGTAAATGTGCATTATCCCATTGCATAATTTGTGGTGGCGTTAACCCCAAATAACCGATTTTGATTGTTTGTTCGTTATTGTTTTCATCGAAAACGATTTTTTCTTGGATGTAATAAGGGGTGTAACGATTTTTGTCATTTTCGTCACTGTTATCGCCATCATCTATATAGACGTTAGCGTTTATATATGGGAAGTCTGCGCCTTGCAAAGTTGCATCTAAAAACTCTAAACCAAAGTTAAATTCGTGGTTACCTAGATTTGCGACGTCGTAATCAAGCAAGTTCATTGCTTTATAAACTACATGGGTAGCGCCATTTAAGATGTCATCTTTACGAATGATTGCTTCATAGTCGCCTAGTGGGCTATTTTGAATAAGATCACCATTATCAACCAGTACGCTATTTTGTACTTCATTGCGTGCTTCTTTTATTAACGTTGCTGTATTAACAAAGCCAAGCGTTTCTGATGGCGCTTGCGCAAAATAATCATAATTAGATAGGTACATGTGAATGTCGGTAGTTTCCATTACACGCAAGTTTACCGTTGTTGGCGATGGCTCATCATCATTTTTATCACTGATACATGCTGTCAATGAAAGTGCTACGCTTAATGCAAGCGTTGTTTTAAAAAAAGTGCTTGTTAGATCCATGGTTTTCATGATTGTTCCGTGTGTTATAAAGTAGCCGCCACATTAGACCTTAATTATTAAAGCTTAATGACGTTAATTGAATAAAAATATTAATAAATCAAAGAGGTTAGGACGTAAAAGGGATGGGGGTAATCGTATTCGGCAGGGCTAATTTTAATTTATGTGATGCTTTTGATAATTACAGCCATATCCTCAGAGTGTGAAAGATGGCAAGATATTGAAATCTCTGGCGATGGAAACTCTCATGGATCAGACAATACAGAGCTTTCAAGTATGGCTCCGTCGCCGGCTACGATACTCGTATACTGCGCAGTGTTGTTGCTTGGTAACCATTAAATGGCATTCAGGGGGGATTGAACGCCATTTAATATAAAAACTAACTTCAGTCAGTTTAGTCAATTAAGCTCACTTTACATTGGTAGGTGTTGTCACCTACTGAAAAGCTACCTTTGCCATTCCACTGGTTATCTACAGCAAAGCTTGCTGTAAATGGTGACAGATAGCTACCAATCGCAGGAGGCGGAAAGGAAACCACGGCTTGGCCTGTTAGCGCGCCAACTTTAGTTATATCATTATAGCCAGTTGCATGCATATGCCCTGAAGCGCTAGATGTAAACTGTGGTGAATGTTGTGTGCCTTCTTGAATATGACCATTAGCGCGACCATTTAGTGCATCTGTTTTTGGATCAACAGCAAACTGAATCTCCATTGAGCCACCACCAACAACACCAGATTGAAACTGTAATTTTACGAGATATAAGCTTTCACCAGACATTTTATTCTTCCTTTTATTAAGTGCTGCACACTATTGTGCGGGCATTCATTAATCGATGGAAAGTGTAGGGTGATTGCCAAGAAATACATATTACAGGGTATTACAGCTAGGTAATGTATATCAGCTTTCGACGCAGTTACTTTATCATTGCGGTGCAAATGTCTGCAGTTAATGTATTGAGTTAGTCGTTTTTTCGATAGATTAAAAGCACTTATAATGTTATTGGAAGAGCAAACAAACTTAATCTATTGGCACTTGGTACAAACATAATGCTTATAACAGGGAGTGAAGTTAATGATCACAAAATTAGACAATGCAAATGATTTTGTCGCAAAGCAAATTTACATCACTTTACAGCGTTCCTATAAAATAGAAGCTGAGTTAATAGGTGCACTTAATTTTCCGCCTTTATCGCGCACTGTTACTGACATCCAAAATTCGCAAACGCTTTTTTATGGATTTTATAACGATACGCAGCTCGCGGGGGTTATTGAGCTGGCAATCGGTAATGAGGGATTAGAAATTAATAGCTTAGTGGTTGACCCTGATCATTTTAGAAAAGGCATTGCCGATAAGTTAATTCGCTATGCGCTAAGTGAATGCGTTATTTGCGCAGCTATAACAACTGCGATCGTCGAGACCGCCGTGGTAAACGAACCCGCTATTAAGCTATATAAAAAACATGGTTTTGTTGAGTTCAAAAGATGGACGCCAGAACACGGTATTGAAAAGCTGGCAATGGTTAAAAGTTGTGATGTTTAACATGAGGGTATTGTAGTCGACTTGTTTTTTGCTCATACAATCAAGAAATGAGCGACGCGTGTATATTGTTCCATTTAGCTTTGCTTGAAAATAGTAGAAAACTTAATAATAGCAATGCCATAGATAATTTGTTGAAACTGTTTAAAGTATAAATGTGAGTGTGGTCGGAACAGAAATATTCGCCCTTAGCGCACTATAAAATTATAAGCCCAAGGAGCTACGTTGATCTCTGAACCAGTAAGCAGCATTGTAGTAATTTTTATTTGCATAGTCGGTGCGTTGCACTTTGGCGGTGTACTTGTTACTTCTAAAAAATCACCGGCTCTAACGTGGATGAAGACAAAACATCCGTATTTTCCAAATGTAATTGTTGTATTGTTGGTATTTGTAGCACTATTCAAAATAGTTGGGTTATTTTAGTGCATTATTTAAACATCGAGCATTTGGCTTATAACACATATAAGCCTTAACTCTGTCAATAGGTGTTAGTATGCTTTTTGACCGCCTTTAAAGATTGACGGTCAATTATAATTTAATAAGTAAATATATTCCTCTAAAGCGCAGCGTCTACCAACCTATTTGTGAATAATTCAATTAAAGGTCTTTTTCCCAAAGAAAAGGGAATGACAAGCCACTGGATTCGAGCAACGAGTTGCGGGTATACACCTAGCAATGTAGATACGTCATTTATGGCGAGAACCAATTAACTATTGGAATTGACGCGCTAAAGCACGACCTACGCCAACCTCAGCCTTTAGACCCTTACTCTTAAGCGCAGCGCCTCTCAACCTCTTTGTGAATAATTCACTTAATTTTTTGCACAAAGAGAAGGGAATGAGAAGTAAATGAGGACGAACTTGAAGGCTAATATCCATAAGAAACACCTTGACTTAAACTAACCACACTTTTATTTTTTCGTTGCCCGTTGCCCGTTGC